>JAIOQC010000044.1:4364-5465 GCA_021413565.1 Candidatus Nomurabacteria bacterium | reverse complement strand
TTTTAGGGAAATCACCAGCAAGACCACCTTGTTTAATACTTTCTGCTTCTTCTAGTGTAATACGAAGTCCGATGGCTATGTCTTTAGTAATATCCATACTACCCACTGATGAGATTTGCATTGATAGAAGTAGGTTGTTTTCAAATACTGCAATAGAAACAGTTTCTGATCCAATATTTACAAGAGCACAACCAGCGGTTTTCTGTGTTTTACTTAAAATAGCATTGGCTGTGGCAATAGGTGAGGGTACAATATCTAAAATATTAATTTTTGCTAAAGCAAAAGCAGTTACAAGGTCTTCGATATTTTGTTTCAAGCAAGTCACAAAAAGTGTTCTAACTTCAAGTCTCGCACCATACATACCTTCTGGTCTACCATGAACTTCTTTGCCATCTAATTTGTAGCCAAGCGGTATAATATCTATTATTTTCTTATTAGTAAGGTCAAGATTTTCTTCACTATCAGTAATAGCCTTTGTAATATCTAATTTTGTAACTTCTTGGTCGGCTTTTGAGATAATTACTGCACCAATAGCAATTGATGATGACAAACTAATACCACCAATAGAAACATACGCTTGTTTAATTTTAGCACCAAGAGTTTTCTCGGCTTGTGCAACGCAAGATTTAATAGTTTCTGCTACTTGGTCAGTGTTGGTAATATAACCCAAACGCATACCAGAAGTAGGTGTCTGACCTGTGGCAATTATTTCGAAATTATTAGTTTCTTTGTTGTGTTCAACAGCAACAAGGCGAGTTGTATGTGTACCTATATCAATTCCAATTGTGATGTTGTTTTTTGCCATGGATAAATGAAGTGTTTATAGAAATTTTTTCATATATTTCTGTTCTTCTTTTTCCATTGTACTACTATGTTCTAATCCTTTCAAATGCAACAATCCGTGGATAAATAAAAATTGCAAAAATTTCGTATATGTCATGTCAAAAAGTGGGGCATCTTTCTTGACTTGCTTCAAGTCAATCGTAATATCACCTGATGTCTTAGAAATTACAAAAGATAGGATGTTGGTTGTTTTGTCTTTATTGCGATATGTTTGATTGAGTTTTCTTTGCTTGGCAGATGAAACAAATTGAACACCAA
>JAIOQC010000044.1:0-4318 GCA_021413565.1 Candidatus Nomurabacteria bacterium | reverse complement strand
AACACCAAGTTCGTATTTTTTACCCAAAACGGCTTCTTTAATATAGACAAAAGGCAAGCGTGGGGGCTTGCCTTTTGTTGTATTAGTGATTGTGCAGAATTGTGTGCCTGCCATATATTGTTTATCGGCGACCACCTCTTTTTACTACTTCAACTGCTTTACCTAGTTTCAAAAGCTTTTCATGATTCTTGCGTCGAGCAATTCGTTTGAGTGTAGCGGCCTTGACCTTAATCTTTGATTCAGGGCGTTCATTGTAACGCTTACTTTTGACCTTTTGAATAATGCCTGATTCTTGTACTCTGCGACTAAAGCGTCGAACAAGATTCATGTTGCTTTCGTTGGTATTTTTCTTTACTTCGATGACTGTTATCATATGTGCCACAAATAGTATCATATCTTTATTTATTTCGCAATATGTGTTATTTCAATAGACAACGAAAAAGGTCCCAAAGCATATGCTCGGGACCTTGAATATTTTAGCTGACTTAATGGTGCAGCTTTACCAATAATACCAACGGCAGATGAGAATCCAACCCATTATTGCACTTAATACTAAGAAAGCATTAAATAACAATAATGATATAGACATTTTCTTCCAGAAGCGACGCGAGCGTCTTCTTCGGAAAAAACTCATTATGCTTTCGAATAAGAATAAAAGGAATGTCCAGATTTTTCTAAATGTATAAGCAATTAGTATCCAGATTATTCTAAAAAATGCTCCTATGTCATGTCTGTGTCTATACAATAGATACGAAACAACGATGATGACAAATAACCACCAGGCTCTATACAAGAGCCACACGGATAATCCAGTAACGGCTACCCAAAATAGTATATTAAGCCAATCTATACTTGAAGATTCTTCTTCAAGTAAGATTCTGTCAGTGAATACCTCCTCCTCTTTTTCGGAAGAGCGAAGCAGGCTCAGAAGATATAACAATCCCGCAAGTGCTAATAAAAGCAAGAACGGGGAAGTGACTGGAGTCACGACCAACCTTTGTGTGATAATCATCACATCGGCTGTTACAAATCTTTTGGCATCTAACAATGCAGGATTTTTTAATACCTGCTCAACTTCTTCTTGTGAAGAAAGTTGAAGTTCTTTGGATTCAGACTTGCTTAAGAAAACATCAGCATCTAATTTCTCTGTGTTTCGTACTAAGTGTGTATTAGTTCTTACTAATCTTTCTTTGGCCAATTGAGCATTTTCAGGCTCGAAATGACCAATCCTTATGCTTTTCTCGAATCCGTCTTTTGCAGACTCTGGACTTGCAGTTCCTGTAGTTTGAATATCAATCTTAGGACGACTGATTTCTAGACTATTAGGATTGCTGGCTTTTCTGACTGCGATGGCTTGACCATCGTAATCAAGACCGATGCGATATTGAATCGCATACAATCTCTTTGAAATTGCTTTTGCAATTTCAGAAGCCACTTTAGCCTCGGCATTACCTTTCGGTTCAACAAGTTTAAAACTTGGTGCGATAGGGTATACAACACTGTGAGAAAATCTCACGGTATCATTTACAATTTTCTGTGACTCTACAGTCACAGGAGAGAGTAACCCCCAAGGGTTAAACTCTTTTTGGCCATCATTGTTTACTCGCTGTAAGCGATTATAAACAATAACTTTACCTTCTTTTACGGCACCAATTATGGCGCTAAAGGTTAAAAATAAAACACTTGCAATTGCTATTGCAAAAATTACTTTCAATGCAGTTTTCATCTTACTTATTTGCTTTTAGTTTATGTTTAGGTTAATTACTCCAACCTCTAAGTAAGGACAAAGTAATTAACCCAAAACTAAAAATCTGTCAAAAAACACTACTATTTAATAATAGCATATTATATCTATATTGTCAAGTTAAATAAGGGTATTCTACAGTAGGTCTTCAGGATCTACATTTACAGAAAATGATGGTGGTAAAGACAAGAGAGCCTCGGCTAATTGTGGCTCAAAAGATTGCTTGTGTTCCTCATTTGGAATTGGCCAAATACTTGGATTCACTTTGATAACGGTATTAGTAATATATTGTCCACGAATGCGTGATACAAATGCTGAAAATATTTGAGGGTCGTAATTACCTAAAATATGGTCTAGGTATGAGCGTGCTTTCTCTGTCTCACTTAGAGTTCCAGTAAAAGTAATTTTAATTAATCTTTTGAATGGTGGATAGTTGAATTGTTTCCGTTCTTTTAAGTCTTCTCTATATAAAGGCAGAACATTGCCAGAAAGAATATGTTGCAAGATAGTATTGTCAGGTATTCGTGTTTGAATAATTAAATTCTTATTTGTAGTGGTATGAAGTTTCTCAATAATATGAATTATTTTTTGAGTAATATTGAAACTCGGTATAGAGAAAAGTCCATCAAGTGAAATAATCGCACTATGAGTAACACTTGTTTTGAGATAAGAAAAAACCATTTCAGTGCCAATAAGGATACTGCCTGAAGTTTTGTAGAAACGAGCAATAGCATCTCGTGCCTCTTTGTCTGTTGGTGTGGCTTCTTTGTCTATCTGGACAATAGAAGCATTTGGATATAATTTGCTAACTTCTTCATAAACACGGTCAGTACCGACTCCAAGTGGTGTGAGATTCCAACTGGAACATATTTCACATCGAACTTCTGTTGTGTCTTTTTGTCCACATTTATTGCACATAAAGACACGGCTACTTTCTTTTTTATTTGCAGTACTTTGTCGAGCACCATATAAAACCATGGGAGTAGAACATTGTGGACATAAAAGTGTATGCCCGCAATCATTACAAACTGTCACACCAGCTAGACCTTTGCGTACAGAAAATAAAAATACTGATTCATTGTTTGAGAGTGCGGACTCGAGCATTTGAGTGGTGGTGTTGGATAAGACTGTAAATTTCTTTGCACCCACCGTGTCTGCTTCTTGGGTCATGTCAACCACTAATTGACGCTCGGCTTGTGGTAATCGAAAAAGTGGTGACGATACAT
This sequence comes from Candidatus Nomurabacteria bacterium, assembly GCA_021413565.1. Taxonomy (GTDB): domain Bacteria; phylum Patescibacteriota; class Minisyncoccia; order Phycocordibacterales; family UBA9973; genus UBA8515. Next base: position 1,348 of record JAIOQC010000044.1, on the reverse strand, counting down.
CACCAAGTTCGCCTTCATCGTGACGGTAAAGTGTTTCAGGTCGCAGTAGAGTATCACCAAAAATTAATTTTGTTTTTTGAATTGATGAAAGTATTTCAGCAAAAGTACGAATATCAATATATGGTCTAGAGAATTGTTTATAAGCATCAGAACTCTCGTGTTCAATGATTATTGTTTCAATATCTCTGCGTGGAATTGATAAGAACATACCTGTTCCAATAATAAGTATTGGATGTGTGGCTTCCATACATTCATTGTATTGTTTCAAAAGAGCCTTCTTTCCCATATCTCCATAAAAAGAAAAGACATATTGTTCAATACCTTTTGTTAAAGCCACTTTCATTTCCTCAATGTCGTATCCTGTCGGTACACATATAAAGACTGATTGTTTCTTGGCAAAAGATTCACGTATAAGTGTACGATACCAGCTAGTACGTTCTGGTGTGAGTGCTTGGAAAATTAATTTCTCATGTTTAATATTTGGGTCCGTATTTTTTTCTTCTGTTGTTTGGCTTTGAGCAAGCGATGGAATGTTTTCAAGAAATACACTTGGGAGAAGTGATTTAATAATAATGCCAGTTGAACTTGCTGTATATGTACTCATGCGAGTACAAGCTGTTAAGAATTCTTTTGTGAAAGGAGAGTTGCCTTTCACAGAAATAATTTTCTTGAGTTGATAGTCGGCAGTCTTGATATCAGACTTTACATTACGAGCATCTTCGATAGCAATGATTACAGCATCGATACTTTTTGAACGCATTGGTACTGTAACAATTGTCCCAAGGGGAATATTGTCTGAAGAAAAATATGTAAGATATTCTTTCTGCAATCCTTTCTGTATGGGAATGACGGTTGCAATATACATATCTTTATATTATCACAATCTTGCAAAATGGTGTTTTAATCTAGATGTATTAAAATATGCTTTTTGTGTTATAGTAGGCGTATTATATGGCTTTATTTTCTAAAAAATTGGGAATAGATTTAGGAACTGCAAATACCTTGGTTTACCTACCAGGCAAAGGGGTTGTTCTTGATGAGCCCAGTGTAGTTGCTGTCTCAGAGCAAGATAATACTATTGTGGCTATTGGTCGCGAAGCAAAAGAAATGATTGGCAAAACTCCTGAGAGTATTATTGTTTATCGTCCAATGAAAGATGGTGTCATTGCTGACTATCGAGTCACCGAAGCGATGCTCCGATATTTCATAGGAAAAGCGCTTGGTAAATACAATCTCTTTAAGCCTGATGTTATGATTTCTGTACCAGCAGGTATTACCTCGACTGAGCGTCGTGCTGTAGTTGAAGCTGCTATTCGTGCTGGTGCCAAGAATGCTTATGTGGTTAAGG
>JAIOQC010000031.1 GCA_021413565.1 Candidatus Nomurabacteria bacterium | reverse complement strand
TTCATTTCTGAATTTTGTTTGGAATTGGTAAACAGAGAATGGCAAGTCACGATAAGAATTTACAAATCCTTGCAACATCTTTGTCATTGCCGCTTCGTGAGTTACAGCTAAACCAAGTTCCGTGTCATTCTTGAGTTTTGTTTTGAACCACACATCTACTTTGTCATCACTCCATTGGTCTGTCGGCTCCCATGTCGCACGCTCTTGCAATGCTGTCATAGTGACCTCCTGTCCACCAATAGCATTCATCTCCTCACGAATGATATTTTGAATCTTATTGAGCACTCGAAGACCCAGTGGCAAGTATGAATATACTCCAGCCATTTCCTTATTAATAAAGCCTGCTTTTAATAAAAGTTCGGCATTAAGTGCCACTTCATCTGCCGGTGATTCCTTCTTGGTTTTAGTGAATAGTTGTGATTGCTTCATATTCTCCATACTACTCTAAAAAAGCTCTTCGGTCAAAAAAGAGTACTTGCAAAATAATGGTTTTTCTGGTAATATCTACCTACGTTCCGTGAGGGATTTTTTCATTTAATTGAGGATAATCTACCCTTGTAAACAAGCTGGAATGCTTAAAAACGGAGCATATTATAAAATAATTAATCATAAATATATGAGTATACAAAAGACTACAGAAGATATGTTTCGTGCTGGTGCCCACTATGGATATTCGAAAAGTCGTCGACATCCTACAACAACTCCATACATCTTTGCTACAAAGAATGGTGTTGATATCATAAATATCGAAAAGACACACGACCTTTTTGAAAAAGCTTTAGAGCAAGTTACAAAAATGGCTCAAAGTGGTAAGACTATCCTTTTCGTTGGCACAAAAGCTGAAGCAAAACAACAAATTATAGAAACAGCACTCTCGTTGAATATGCCATACGTTGGTGAAAGATGGGTTGGAGGCTCACTTACAAACTTCCCTGAAATAAAGAAAAGAATCACAAAGTTGCTTGATTTGCGTGATCAAAAAGAAAAAGGTGAACTTGAGAAATATACAAAAAAAGAAAGACTACTAATCGACAGAGAGATGGCTGATATGACAAAGAACTTCCAAGGTCTTTCAGGTATTACTCGTACACCTGACGCAGTATTTGTTGTTGACCCAAAGAAAGAACATATTGCAGTAACTGAGGCTCACAAAATGAATCTACCAGTTATCGCTCTTATGAATACTGATTGTAATTAGAAGCAAGTTGAATACCCTATAATCGCAAATGATGCTTCAGTATCAAGTATCACTTACTTCGTAGAATCTGTTAAAGATGCATACAATCGTGGAGCAAGTGGTCAAACTGAAAAGAAATAATATATAACTTATCAAAAGGCTCCGTGCATTATGCATTTCTTTATGTCCTCGGGTAAAGTCACCAGACTATAAAGAAATACATAATGCCCTATGCTCTTACAAAAATAAACTATGTCTATACAAATCACAGCACAATTAGTAAAAGAATTGAGAGAAGCGACTGGTGTTTCAGTCGGACAATGTAAAAATGCCCTTGAAGAAGCAGAGGGTGACATGGAAAAAGCTTTGATTATCTTGAAAAAGAAATCAAGTTCAATTGCGATGAAAAAAGCTGACCGTGAGGCAGTTGATGGTATTATTGTTGTCAAAGAAGGTGCTGACAAAACAATCCTAGTAGCACTTAATTGCGAGACTGACTTCGTAGCCAAGAATGAAGACTTTGTAAATCTAGCCAATTCCCTTGCTCAAATTGCTCTCGATGAAGGAATCGAAGCAATGCAAACAAAATCAGCTGATATGATAAATGAAGTTGTTCAAAAAGTTGGTGAGAAAATAGAAATTGGTAAAATTGAAGAAATCACAGGGGCGACTATTGGAAACTATGTCCACGCTGGAAAAAGTGCAGTTGTTGTATCTTTGTCTGGTGGAACAAAAGATTTAGCAAAAGACATTGCCATGCATATTGCAGCAATGAAACCTGCTTATACATCGAGTGCTGATATTACAGATGCAGATAAAACAAAAGTTATTGAGGTCTTTGAAAAAGAAGTTGCTGAAAGTGACAAACCAGAAGATATTAAGAAAAAGATGCTTGATGGTAAAATAACAACATACTTCAAAGAACAAACTTTGATGGATCAATCATTCATCAAGAATCCTGAAGTATCAATTGAAACACTTTTGAAAAATGCAAATGCAACTCTAGTTAAATTTGTTCGTGAATCTATTGGCTAATATATATTATGTTAATCGCTATCATTATTCTTCTTGTCGCAATTATCACTGCATTCGGAATGCTCGCTTTTAGAGCATGGGAATTACGTACAGAACGCATTGAAATGCCAGTTTCAGAAGACCACAAAGTGACAGAATTGTCATTTAGACAGATAGAAAGAAACATGCTATATTTAACCAAGCATATTGTCCAATGGATGGTACTGTTCGCAGTCCGCCATTGGTTCATTACTGCCACAAAGACACGAAAATTGATTGAGGATAAATGGCCCAAAGTACATGAATTCTTTCAAAAGAAGCCTAGTGTAAATCCATCTCGTCCTTCATTCATCAAAAGAGCAGTAGTAGAATCAAAAATAAAGATTCGTAGAATCAAAGAGAGAGTTAAAAGAGAGCACGAAGCAAAAATAGCAGAGAAAGAAGAGCAATAAAATAACCAATTATATCGCAAGATATACAACGCCGCTTTAGCTCAGTTGGTAGAGCATCACTTTTGTAAAGTGAAGGTCCTCTGTTCGAATCTGAGAAGAGGCTCTAAGTTAATGACTCGCAAAATAATAAATACCTGTAAACACTCTTGGCCTATTCGTTCTGAGAAGCGGCTCAAATAGTAGTGACTCGTAGAAAATTAAATGTCTGTAAACACCATTGGCCTATTCGAATACAGAAGCGGCTCAAATAGTAACACCTTTTACTCAACACTAAATATCTGTAAAAAACAATTGGCCTATTCGTTCTGAGAAGCGGCTCAATAAACAATGTCTAATTAAACATTAGATTCGTATAAACATTTTTTACTTTAAATAAATCAAATTTTTAACCTTTCTTCAATTTTCATTTTTTCCCAAAAACTTAAGTATCATTTCTAATGCAATTGACGCAGTATTATCTTTATTTAACTTACCAATATCAATCTCTTCCGCC
>JAIOQC010000016.1 GCA_021413565.1 Candidatus Nomurabacteria bacterium | reverse complement strand
TTGCCGAAAACCGTGCCGCATCAGGCGCGTGTTTCGGTTGTCCACGGCGACTATCGCCTCGACAACATGATCTTCCACGCGGACAAGCCACAGGTGAAGGCTGTGCTGGACTGGGAACTGTCCACGCTCGGCGATCCGATGGCCGATTTCGCCTATCTGCTGATGCAGTGGACCATGCCGGGACTCGATGGCGCCGATTTCAAGGCGCTCAACATCCCGACCATGGATGAAGCCGAGGCGCAGGCAGCCTGGGCTTACGCGCAGAAATCTGGCGCAAGCTAAGTCACAAACAAATCGCTGAGGCGCGCGAGCGCGCGCGTCCGCTCAACTTAATCAAAAATCTGGAGAACGTCATGGGTCGCCTCGAGGGCAAGTCCGTCATCATCACCGGCGCGGGCAGTGGCATTGGCCGCGCGGCATCGCTGATGTTCACCAGGGAAGGCGCGAAGTTGATCGCGGTCGACAAGACCGACGGCGTCAACGAAACCGTCGAGCAGGTGCGCAAGGCCGGCGGTACCGCCGAGGCTGTGATTGCTGACGCTGGCATCGAAAACGATGTGAAGGCATTATAGTCTCTCATTGATAATTGAGCTTCGATTTTCTTGATTAAATCAAGAACTACAGACACAACAATCAAAAGCGCTGTACCGCCAATAGCAAAAGCAGTAATACCTGTTAATGATTGAATCACAAGAGGTAAAACAGCAATAAGACCAAGGAAGACTGCACCCATTAATGTAATACGATTCAGAACTGTTGAGATGTAATCACGAGTAGATGCACCTGGACGAATACCTGGAACGAATGCTCCATTCTTCTGTAGATTAGTTGCCAATTGTTCAGGATCAAAAGTAACAGCAGTGTAGAAGTAAGTAAATAGAAATACAAAGGCAAAATAAAATATAGAGTAAAGCCAAGTATTCGAAATAAACCACAATAATCCACGAGAAATGCTCAATAGAATTGGACTACTCATTGTTGCTAGGAAGTTACCAATTAGTTGAGGGAAAAGTAAAATTGACATTGCAAAGATAATTGGAATCACACCAGCTTGGTTAATACGAAGAGGTAGATATGTTTGAGTACCGCCTGAAACAGTATCGCCACGAACTTGTTTAGCGTAAATAACTGGTATTGGGCGTTCTGCTTCAGTCACAACAACAACTCCTGCAACAATCAATAAACTTGCAGCAAGTAATAGGATGTACATTGGAAGGTTTGCAATATCAAAAGATAATGCAAATTGTGCAAATTCAGTTGGAAGATTCGCCACAATTCCAGCAAAGATAATCAGTGAAACACCGTTACCAATACCGAATTCAGAAATTAATTCACCAATCCACATCAATAGCATTGAACCTGCAACGATTACTGAAAGGTTCGCAATCATTTCAAATGTTGTTAAATCAACAAGAATACCTTGACGCTGTAAGACAATCAAAAGACTCAATCCTTGAATAATAGCCAAAGGAACAGTGAGCATTCTACTTATCTGATTGAATTTCTTGCGTCCAATTTCTCCGTTTTCTTGATACATTGCCTTCAATCGAGGAGACATAATAGTCACCAATTGCATGATGATTGATGATGTAATATATGGACCAACACCCAACATCATAATAGACAAGTTAGAAAGTCCACCACCAGAGAATGTATTCAAAATACCAACAAATTGATTGTTTGCAATAAAATTAGAGAGTCGAATAGGATCTATGCCTGGAATTGGAATAGTTGTTAGAAGACGAAACAAAACCAAAGCACCAAGCACAAACAAGACTCGAGAGCGTAGTGCACGGTCAGTGAATATCATCTTTATCTTGTGCAAAAAATTTTCCATGGTTTATTTATTTAACAGTTCCACCAGCTTTTTCAATCTTTTCGCGAGCAATTTTTGAAACTTCACAACCACTTATTTCAACTTTGATTGTAATATCTCCATTTCCCAAGATTTTAACACTAGGCATAACTCCTCCAATACGGCGTACTAGGTTCTTTTCAAAAAGTGTTGAAGGTGTAATTGAAGCTCCTGCTTCAAAAACATTTAGAGCCCCAACATTAACAACAGATGACTTCTTTGAAGGAGAATTAAAACGGTAACCACGCAACTTTGGAAGCTTCTTGATAATGTCACGCATTTGTGGGCGACGCTTGTTACCAGCACGAGCTGTTTGACCCTTACCTCCACGGCCAGAAGTCTTACCACGAGTACCACCACGGCCAACTTGTCGAGGTTTCTTATTTGGATGTTCTCTTTTTAGTGTATGTAATTCCATATAATTTATTATTTAACTTCTTCTTTAGTAACTTCATCTGAAGCAATTGCATCAACAATAATTGGTGCTACTTTTGGAAGAGAGGCTTTTGCTTTGAGTTGGTAAAGTGCAACATAAGCGGCACGTGCATTGTTTAACTTGTTCTTACTACCTGAGTGAAGTTTAGCAGTTACATTCTTTATACCAGCAAGAATAAGCATATCACGGACAGTACTACCTGCCACAAGTCCCTTACCTTTGTTTGGACGAATAACAAGTTTTGAACTTGAAAACTTTGCAGAGACCTCATGAGTGATAGACATTTCTTTTGTTGTCTTTATCTTGAACATATTTTTCTTTGCTTGGCGAAGAGCTTTTGCGATAGCAATAGCAGTGTCACCACCCTTACCTGTTCCAAGGCCAACTGAACCTTTCTTGTCACCGATTGCAAGAGCAACAGCAAATGTCATACGTCGTCCACCAGCTACCACACGAGTAACACGACGGATAGAAACCATCTTCTGGTCAAATTCTGGCTTTGGTCTTTCAAAGAAAGCACGTGGCTTTCTTTCACCACCTTTGTAATTAGATGATTGAGCAGCTCTAGGATGAGTTGAACTTGAAGTCGTATTTGTTTTTGGTTTTGTTGTATCCATAATATTATTTTAAAACTTTAGTCCAGCAGTCCGAGCACTATCAGCAAGAGATTTAACACGACCAGTATATTTGAAACCATTACGGTCAAACACAACAGTTGTAATACCTTTTGCTAATGCACCTTTTGCTATTTCTGTACCTACGATAACACTACGTTCACTCTTTGTTCCCTTCTTTGTAGAAATATCTGAAGCAGCAGCTAATGTTGTACCTGTTGAATCATCAATAATTTGAGCGTATATGAATTGATTTGAACGAAAAACAGAAAGACGTGGGCGTTCTGAAGTACCATTGATCTTTGTTCTAATCTTTTTCTTCAATCGTATTTTCTTTTCTAATTTCTTGTTCATATATTTTTTATATCTAATTCGTAATTCGTAATTTTAATTCGTAATTACTTTTAAGCTGCCTTCTTGCCTTGCTTGCGACGAACCACTTCATCACTGTAATGGAATCCTTTACCTTTATATGGTTCTGGCTTCTTTAGTGTTCGAATTTGTGCAGAGAATGCTCCTACAAGTTCCTTGTTAATACCAGAAATTGTAATATTGTTCTTTTCAGCAGTAACTGTAAGTCCAGTTGGGATTTCTACATTCACAGGGTGAGAGAATCCTAATGCTAGTTTAAGTACTGTGCCTGCAACTTCTGATTTGAATCCAACTCCTTCGAGAATCAATTTCTTTGAGAAACCATTATTTACACCTTCAATCATGTTTTTAACATGAGAAGCGTAAGTACCCCAAAGAGCATTAACTGTTCGGTCGTTCTCTTTGTTAGGAGAGAAAGTAATTTCACTACCATTGATATGAATAGTCACATCACCAGGGAAATCACGAACAAGGGTACCTTTTGGTCCTTTTGCAGAAAAAGTAATACCAGAAAGATTAGCTTCTGTACCTGCGGGAATTATAACTGTTTGTTTTCCAATTCTTGACATATATATTACCAAACTTTAAATAATACTTCTCCGCCGACCATTTCTTTCTTTGCTTGTTTATCAGTCAAAATACCTTTTGGTGTTGTAAGAACTGTAAGACCACTATTTGAGCGACTTGGCTTAAGGTCTTTTGCTCCCTTATAAACACGGCGAGATGATTTTGATACTCTTTCAACTCCAACAACCTTTGCTTGACCATCTGTATATACCAATCCAAGTTCTAGTATTGGGAAACCTTTTCTAATCTTTTTTGATACTGAAGAAAGATAACCTTCTTTTTCTAAACAATCAGCAATAGCATGCTTGATTTTAGAATAAGAAAGAGTTACAGACTCGTGTTCTGCACGGTTTGCATTCTTTATAGTATTTATCATGTTTGCGATTTGGTCCATAATTGAGTTAGGTTATAGTTTCTAGTGGCTAGGTTTAATGTTACCAAGAAGATTTACGAACTCCTGGAAGCATCCCTTCGTTTGCAAGTTCACGGAAACAAATACGACAAAGACCGAAATCTCTCATATAAGCATGACCACGACCACAACGAAAACAACGATTAGTCTCTCGTGTGCTAAATTTCGACTTCTTTAAATGTCTTGCTATAACTGATGTTTTTGCCATAAATAATTATTCTAGATATTCATACCTAGTTATGAGTGTGATATCTAGTTCTTTTTCTTAAAAACTCTGTATTAAAAGAGTACTTAAGGAGGAGAACAGATCTACTACTCACGTTCCCCAATACTAGCAGATAGGCATTATGAAGTCAACAGCCCTTGTCTATTTACTTAGAGTATGGCAATATAATTACAAAACAACATAAGTCATGGGAGAACAACTTGAGTTACCTTCTTGGGCACCAGGGTTCAAGGAGACTGCCTCTTTCCACGAGGATTTGAGGAAATCAGCAAGGCTGAGAAAAATGATCAACAGACAAAAAAGGTTTGAACAGGCACTAGCAAAGCCTATCAAACGATTGCTCTTAAAATTTGGATTAGTAAAATATACCGGAAGAATCAAGAAATGGCGCACATTTGTGCATCAATTAGAAGAAAAAGCAGTGCAAAAAGCTTATCGCTTAAGATCAGAAAAGCGTATTGCCTATAATGCATTTGCAAATAAATTCTATTTTGGTGAAAGTTCTGATACCAATAATAAATTTTTGGACGCATGTAATGCTTTCAACAATTTTTGCCTTGGTATAGCTCTTGTAGACCCTGAACTTGCGTCAGAAATTGAATCCGAAGATATATTGATGTCGATGTGGGAATCAACACCAGTACATTATCCACGTTAGGATAATAACTTAATGATTTAGGTGCAGTAGCAATACTGTGCCTTTTTTATATTATTTACAACTTACCCCAGAGATATAGCCTTCTTGTGTCTTAGTAATAGAATAGAAACCTTTTGCATCAGCACAATAATATCCATCAGTCCCCAATCGTTTAATGCGAGCTGTAAACGAATGCTCGTGTGCCACGCATTCAACTGGATTGGTCGTAAATTTCTCAAGACCAGTAAACAAAGACTGTGCACTTACACATAAATTGTTAGATTTTGAAACGAAATAATTGTTATTATTATATAAGTATTTCTTGGCTTCATCGGCCATTTTGTCAGCAATAACAAGTCGAATTGAGGCTTCAGCAGATTTAAAATCTTGGTCTTTCAAAGATTGCTGTAGTTCTGTATTTTTATCGAGTGAAAAATAATAATAACCTAAGTATCCTATAGACAATAAAACTAGGATAAAAATAATAATTTTCATTATTTAATTATAACATATAACAAAAAATCTCCTCTCGGAGATTTTTTGTTATATAAATATTTTTACTTCTTAAATGGAACACCTATAAGTTCAAAAAATTGAGTTGCTTCAGGCTTAGTTTTTGCAGTTGTAACGATTGTTACAGCAAGGCCGAATATGTCTTTGATATCTTCATCACCAGTTTCAGGGAAAATAGTGTGCTCTTTAATACTCATAGTTAGATTGCCGATACCATCAACAATTTTCTTATCAATACCACGGAAGTCTTTTGTACGAGGAATAGCAACATTGATAAGTTTATCTAGGAATCCGTACATGCGAGCACCACGCAATGTAACCATTACGCCAACTGGGTCGCCTTGACGAACCTTGAAACTAGCAATAGATTTCTTTGCTCCACGCAAAGAACCTTTTTGTCCAGTAATTTTAGCAATACGCTCCATAACAAATTTGTTACGATCCTTATCGCGTTTAATACCTGAACCTGTACCAGAAGCCACTACAACTTTTACAAGTCGTGGTGCTGCCATAGAATTTTTATATCCATAAACAGACTTGAGTGTACTATATGCTTTCTTTTCTTTTTGTTTAACTGTTTCCATAATAATTTAATCTTGTTTTTTAACGTTTGATACATGAATCGGCATTGCAATACTTATCATCTGACTTGGTTCGCCAGCCTTTCTAGATTTTTGTGCCTTTTTCTTCATATTCACACCTTCAATAACAACTTTATTTTCAGTTGGTATTGCTTTGATTACTTTTCCTTTCTTGCCCTTGTTTGAGCCTGCAATCACTATTATATTGTCTCCTTTCTTAATTTTCATATATAAAATGTTAGATAACTTCTTGAGCAAGTGAAATTATTTTTTGATAACCACGTTCTGCAAGTTCACGAGGAATTGGTCCAAAGACACGACCTCCCTTAGGATCCATCTTGTCTTTTTCTAGGATTACAACTGCATTATCATCAAAACGAATATATGATCCATCTTTTCGGCGATATGCCTTTACAGTACGAACAACAACTGCTTGATGAACATCCTTTTTCTTAACACCCTTGCGAGGTTCAGCAATCTTTACTGAAATGATGACCTTGTCACCAATACCAGCGTAACGACGCTTTGAAGAGCCAAGTACTTTGAAAACCTTGCCAACCTTTCCTCCGGCGTTATCTGTTATTTTTACTACTGTTCCATCTTGAATCATATATTTTAAAAGGTATTATGTAGTAAGCAATATGCAGTAAAGGATAATATATTTTATTCCTTAATACACACTACCTACTACTTTCTACTTAAATTACTTTGAAGTGTTTATCCTTTGATATCGGTTTTGTCTCTTCAATTTCGACCATATCTCCAATTTTCTTTGAATTGTTCTCATCATGAGCTTTGTAAGTCTTAGACTTCTTTATACGCTTCTGATATTTCTTATGCTCAACAAATCGAGTTACTTTAACTACGACAGTTTTATCCATCTTATCAGATGTTACAACTCCTTTGAGAATTTTCTTTGATTGTTTATTTTGTGTATCCATAAATTTATATAGAGATTATCGTGCAACGATACGAGTAGTTACTGGTAACTTTGTACCTGCCTTGCGAAGAGCTTCTTTTGCTACAGCTTCTGATACTCCGTCAACTTCAAATAATACACGACCTGGGCGGACATCTAAACAATAACCTTGTGGATCACCCTTACCCTTTCCCATTCCCACCTCTGCAGGTTTAGCTGTAAAAGGTCTGTCAGGAAAAACACGAATCCACATTCTGCCAACCTTACCAATTGTTCTTGAAGTAACTTTACGAGCTGCTTCGATTTGGTTTGATCGAACTCGTCCACCAGAAGTGGCTTTCAAGCCGTATGAGCCGAAGGCGACAGTAAGTCCACGAGTATCTGGAGTGACCTTAGTCATATCAGTACGACTTGATTGCCATTTTCTAAATTTTACTTTCTTTGGTAGTAACATAAAATTAATTGATTTTATTTCTTGATATCATTAAATACTTCACCGCGATAAATCCAAACCTTAATACCAATATCACCATAAGTCATATGGGCTTTTTCACGGGCGAAATCAACATCAGCACGGAATGTCTGAAGTGGAATAGAACCACGCTTGATTTGCTCAGAACGAGCAATTTCAGAACCAGCAAGACGGCCACCTAAGTATATACGAGCACCTTTAACTCCTCGTGCACCCATAACTTTTTCAATCATTTGCTTCATAACACGGCGGTATGGTAGACGCTTCTCTAAGCCTTCAGCAATCATACAAGCAACAATAGCAGCATCAGCATCAGGATTTGTAACCTCAACAATGTCGAATTTGAAATCTTCAGGAATAATTACTCCACGCTTTTTCATAGTAGAGACAAGGTCAGCCTTAAGTTTTGCAGCACCTTCACCTGAACGGCCAATAATCATACCAGGTCGTGATGTGTGAACCATAACTTTTGTAGCCTTTACATTTCTTTCAATTTCAATGCGAGAAACATAAAATCCACGAAGTTTCTTTACAAGAAATTCACGAATAACAACATCACTCTTTAGTAAATCTTTGTATTTCTTATCAGCAAACCAGCGTGATTTCCAATCACGGAGTGTTACTAATCTATGTGCGTATGGATGGACAACTTTTGACATATATTATTTTGCGGCTTGAGCCTTAACTGTCTTTTTAACTTTCGGTGTTGATTCTTTTTTAATAGCCTTTTGTGCCTTAGTAGCTTTTACTTTCTTTTCACTAGCCTTTTCTATTAAAGTAACTGTGATGTGACTTGTACGCTTATTGATGCGTGAAGCACTTCCTCGAGCACGAGGCATACTACGCTTTAGAACAATACCTTTATCAACTGTAATATTTTGTATAAATAGATTCTCTTCTGTAATGCCCTTTTGTTTAGCATTCGCTACAGCCGAAGCAAGAAGCTTCTGCATTGGAAGAGTCGCACGCTTTGGTAGCGCACTCAACTGAACAAAACCATCGGCAACCCTTTTGCCTTTAAGTAAGTCAGCTACAAGGCGAACCTTGCGGGGTGACTGTCTGTAATTTTTAAGAAATGCTTTCATAGTTCAAATTTATTTTTTCTTTGTATCGCTAGATGCTTTGGCTGACTTGGCTGCAGAAATCTCGGCTTCTTTCTTTTTCTGCTCAAGTTCCTTTTGCATCTTACCTCCGTGTCTGACAAACTTTCTTGTTAGAGAGAACTCACCCAGACGATGACCAACCATGTCTTCACTTACAAGGACTTCAACGTGTGTCTTGCCATTGTGAACACCAAACATGAAACCAACCATTTCTGGTGAGATTACACATGCGCGTGACCATGTCTTAATCATACCTGTTTCAATAGGCTTTTTACCGGCAATCTTTTTAAGAAGCCGTTCATCAACATATGGACCTTTTTTAAGTGATCTTGTCATACAATATAAATAAGCTCTCGTGAGCTCGTCCGTCTATACTAACAAATTAAAAAATAAAGTCAAATTGTATTTAATAAGAGTATTTTGGGTAGGAAAATTATCAGCCCCACAACGCACGAAATAAAGACTGTAATGAGAACTGCCCCTGCTGCCACATCTTTTGTGTCACGAGCATATGGATGATATGTAGGGCTTGTCAGATCGATGTCTATCTCAATTGCAGTATTGATAGTCTCTGCAAGTATCACAAATCCAATAGAGAAAATAATCAATACCCATTCAATATTTGAAATATTTAATACAAAACCTAAGTAAATAGCAAGAATACCAAAAAAACAATGAATCCAAGCATTGTGAGTACTACGAATAAAAATACCAATACCTCTCCATGCATTGTTAGTACTTTTTATGCGAGAGATTATTGAGAATCGTTTTTTTTCTGAGAGTTGCTTTTGCATATAAGTAGTATACAACAAAAATAGCCATATGGTTAATGACTATTTATTGGAATAGGTATTGTCTGACATCTAAGCATGTTCTGGTTTTGATTGAAGAAGTAATGCTGAGATAAAAATTAATGTTGTTGGAAGACATTTGATTAACCAACGTGGTGTTTCGGTCATTACCATATTATGCTCATAACAAGTTAGTTCCCACGTTCCTCGTTTTAACAAGTTGCGAACTATATAAGTTGAAATGGGAATAAGGCAGATTAAACACCTTGCAATAAGTGACATTTTTTTAAATTTAGAAAAAGTATTAAGCCCAATGGAATTTTCACTGAATTCGCGGTACACAGTAATTAATTGACCCAGATACAGAACTGCGCCAAAAAACATAAGAGGTAGTAATTCTTTCATTTCCTTTAAAATTAATTTACTTAATTAAACCAAATTACAAAGAATAGTCAATAGATCAAACAAAAAACACCCTTTTGGGTGTTTTTTGTTCTTTGTTCTTTGTTCTTTCTTACTTCTTTGATTTGCCAACTTTTCTTCGAGAGACAATCCACATGTTTGAGTATTTCTTCGGTGTACGAGTCTTCTGACCTTTACCTGATGGCTTACCCCACATAGTCTTGGCACGTCGTAGACCTCGCCCTTGAGCACCTTCACCTCCTCCGTATGGGTGGTCAACTGGGTTCATAGCAGAACCACGAACTGTTGGTCGGATACCCTTCCAGCGTGAACGTCCTGCTTTACCAAAGTTTTGAAGTTGATATTCTGAGTTAGAAACTTCACCAATACATGCCCATGCATTTTCAGAAACCTTGCGAACTTCTGTAGATGGCATCTTGATGTTAGTGTAGCCCAAGTCGTTAGCCACAACTTGTCCAAATGTTCCAGCAGAACGTGCAAGCTTTGCACCGTTGCCAGCTTTAATTTCGATATTGTATACAAATGTACCAACTGGTATAAGTTTCAATGGTAAACGATTACCTACTGTTAATGGAGCTTTTTCTCCAACAGTAAACTTGTCTCCAACTTTTACAGATTTAGGCACAACAACATAACGCTTTTCACCGTCAGCATAAACTGCAAGACCGATAAATGCATTACGATTTGGGTCATATTCGATAGTTGTAATTTTTGCAGGGATATCATGCTTGTTGTACATGAAATCAATCTCTCGGTAAAGACGCTTGTGACCACCACCTTTATGGCGAGTAGTAATTCGTCCTTGATTGTTTCTTCCGACAGAACGCTTGAATCCACGAGTCAAAGACTTTTGTGGTTCACTTGCAGTCAAAACTCCCCGATATGTAACGGTAGTCTGATGGCGTTTTGATGGTGTTGTTGGTCTATAGGTTTTCATAAATTATTTATAGTGATCAGAATCAAACTATGCAAATGTAATCTTCTCACCTTTCTTTAAATGCACGACCGCTTTCTTACCTCCTGATTGTTTTCCTATTACATTACCTCGTGTCTTTGTCTTGGCAGTAATTTGAATGACTGAAATCTTGATTGGTGTGACATTATAAAGCATTTTAATAGCCTTCTTGATTTCATTCTTGTTGGCAGTACGAGCAACATTAAATGTGTAGATTCCCTTTTCGGCACCAATCGCTCCTTTCTCAGTCATACGAGGTCCAATAATAAGAGGATGTGTCTTCACGTCTTTTTTAATTGCTACTTTTTCTGTATTCTTTTTTGTCTTTGTTGTTGTCATAAAATTATTTCTCCAATTTTCCACCCAAGAAAGCGATAGATTCTTGTGGTTGAGAAATTACAATGTATCGATATGCTAAAAGATCAACAGGGTTCATGTTTCGAACTTCATCAATTTCAACAGTTGGAATATTGGCAAAACTCTTTTTAAGAGTATCACCCTTTGCTGGAACAGTAATATAAGTATTTGGCTTCTTACCACCAATAATCTTTTCAAAACCTGACACAGAAGAAAGGTCTTTGATTACAGCAACAGCATCTTTTGTTTTGATGTTCTTGAGTGTTAAATCTTCAACAAACATAAGTTGTCCTTTGCGAAGTTTTTCAGAAAGCACAGTGTAAAGTGCTTTTGCTTTCATTTTCTTGTTGATTTTTTGGTCATAACTCTTCTCGTTGCGAGGACCATGAGTTACTCCACCACCTTTCCAGATTGGAGAACGTGATGAACCGTGACGAGCGCGTCCAGTACCTTTTTGTTTCCATGGCTTTCGTCCTCCACCAGAAACTTCTCCACGAGTCTTTGTGTGTGCAACTGGTGTACGAGCATTTGCTTGCATAGCAGTAACAACTTGGTGAACCAAGTCACCATTCCAAGGAAGCCCGAAGATAGACTCTGGAAGAGAAAGTTTTCCAACAGATTTACCTTTTTGATTGTATATTTGTGTTTCCATAAGTATTAGCCTTAAAAATTCAGGCAATCATTGATTAACCGACAATTTCTACGAGAGTTCCTCGTCGTCCAGGAATAGCACCCTTAATGAGTAATTGATTATTCTCTTTATCAACACCAATGATTTCAAGATTCTTTACAGTAATGCGATCGCCACCTGTTCGGCCAGCCATGCGCATACCTTTTGGAACTTTATTTCTTAGTCCTCCGCCGATTGAACCTGGCTCACGCTCAGAGTGTTTCTGACCGTGAGAACGTGGTCCTCCGTGGAAACCGTGTCGTTTGACTACACCTTGGAATCCCTTACCTTTTGACAAGCCAGAGACCATAACCATATCACCTTCAGAGAATACTCCAACTGTAATACGGTCACCAATAGCAATTTCTTCAATATCACGAAATTCGCGAAGATGCTTAAATGCACCAGCTCCATCAACTTCACCTTCTTTGCCCTTTTTAGATGGCAAGATGTGTCCAAGATGCGCTTTTGTTGCGCGCTTTTCTTTTTGTTCATCAAATGCTACCTGAACAGCGGTGTATCCATCTGTATCAGGAGTTTTTACTTGAGTGACAACTAGTGGGCCAGCCTGAATAACAGTTGCTGGGATAACTGTGCCGTCTGAAGCAAAACATTGCATCATATGCTGTTTTTTACCAAGGATAAATTTCATAATAGTATATAGCGGATAGTGATTGGCGTATAGGGCGGGATTCAGTGTTCCTGATTTTCCCTATTCCCTTTGCTCTATTCTCTATTCGCTGCTTAGTTACATCATCTTTACGTCAATATCAACTCCAGACGGAAGTGATAAGTTTGTGAGAGCTTCGATAGTTTTCGGATTAGGATTAAGAATGTCAATGACACGCTTGTGAATCCTGATTTCGAATTGCTCACGAGCATTTTTGAAAACAAAAGATGCGCGATTCACAGTGTATTTCTTGATTTCAGTCGGAAGAGGAATTGGACCAACTATCTTTGCATCATAGCGTAAGGCTGTATCAATAATCTGCTTGACAGATGCATCAAGGATTTTGTTCTCATAAGCTCTTACACGGATACGAAGTTGAATAGTAGCATTCTCTTCTTTCTTCACCGCTTTTGTTTTTTTAGTTTTTAATTCTGTAGACATATATTAGGGATTAGGGTTTAGAGTTAAGAGTATGATGGGATTCAGAACCTGTTTCCCTTTTCGCTTATCTCTATCCGCTATTCGCTATTTAATTATTTTTGTTACAACACCAGCACCAACAGTCTTTCCACCTTCTCGAATAGCGAAGCGCTGCTTCTCTTCAAGAGCGATAGGAGCATGGAGCTTTACCTTGAAGGTAACTGTATCTCCAGGCATAACCATTTCAACACCAGGGTTGAGAGTCACTTCACCGGTAACGTCAGTTGTACGAACGTAGAACTGAGGTTTGTAACCGTTGAAGAATGGAGTGTGTCGGCCTCCTTCCTCTTTCTTCAAGATGAGAACTTCTGCCTCGAACTCTGTATGAGGAGTAGTTGTACCTGGCTTTGCAAGAACCTGTCCGCGAGTAACAGCATCCTTTGCTGTACCTCGGAGGAGTACTCCTGCATTGTCTCCTGCCATACCTGACTGGAGCTGTTTGTTGAACATTTCGATACCAGTTATAACCGTTTTGGTTGTAGGGTTGATACCGACAATTTCAACTTCGTCACCAACCTTAACAGTTCCTCGTTCGATTCGTCCGGTAACTACTGTACCGCGACCTTCGATAGAG
Organism: Candidatus Nomurabacteria bacterium; assembly: GCA_021413565.1. Classification (GTDB taxonomy): domain Bacteria; phylum Patescibacteriota; class Minisyncoccia; order Phycocordibacterales; family UBA9973; genus UBA8515. The sequence goes on along the minus strand of JAIOQC010000016.1, from coordinate 195 downwards.
AAAATGTCTTCGACAGGCATGATAAATGGCTTGTCTGTTGCACGCTCAGGCATTGGGATGTATGAGTCGAGAGTAGACATAAGATCCTTGATCTTCTTTGACCATTCATCTGTGTTGTCCTTTGCTTCAAGCGCTTTAAGGGCTGAACCACGGATAACTGGAGCGTTTGCACCGTCGAAACCGTACTTTGTAAGA
>JAIOQC010000019.1 GCA_021413565.1 Candidatus Nomurabacteria bacterium | reverse complement strand
CGAAAGAAGATTAAAGATGCAGGGGACTCAACATTCTCACCAGGTGAAATTGTTGAAGCAATTGAATTGATTGAAGAAAATAACCGAGTTGAAATTGAAGAAAAAGACGGCAAGAAAGCAGAGGCTACTACAATCGTTCTTGGTATTACTGAAGTTTCCTTAACAACAAAATCATGGCTATCTGCAGCGTCATTCCAAAACACTAACCGTGTTTTGATTAACAATGCTGTTCGTGGTGGAGTTGATACTCTACGTGGTTTGAAAGAAAATGTGATTATCGGTAATTTGATTCCTGCTGGTACTGGTTTTGGAGTTGCTCGCATCTCAAAGACTAAAGAGAAGTCAAACGACGAATCAACTGGAAATCTATAATTAAAAATTAAAAAGTATTAGTCAGGTATCTATATGCATTCACCTGTCGATAAAATCAAAGAGAAACTTTCTATCGTTGATGTGATTTCATCGTACGTGTCTGTTGAGCAGTCTGGTAAAAATTATAAAGCGAAGTGTCCTTTTCATAATGAAAAGACACCTTCGTTTTATATATCTCCGGACCGTGGTAGTTATTATTGTTTTGGTTGTGGTGCAAAAGGTGATATCTTTTCTTTTGTTCAACATTTCGAAGGAACTGATTTCTATGGTTCTTTGAAATTATTAGCAGCTCGTGCTGGTATTGTTCTTGAGCGTGGTAATACAAAAGAGACAAAAGATAACAACGAACTTCTGTATGACATTATGGAAGATGCAACAAAATTCTTTGAGAGTGTTTTTGCAAAGGAAACGACTGCTCGTGCTTATTTGGTAAATCGAGGATTAACTGATGCAACAATCCAATCATTTCGTGTTGGTTATGCACCAGATACATGGCGTTCTGTATCTGAACATTTATTAAAGATTGGATACAAACGTGAAGATATTGAAAAAGTTGGATTGATTAAAAATGGAGAGAAAGGTTTCTATGATAGATTTCGTAGTCGAATTCTTTTTCCAATTTTTGATTCAAGTGGACGAGTTATTGCATTTTCAGGTAGAATTTTTGGACAAGAAGAGAATGCTCAAGATGGTATTGTGAATGCCAAGTACTTAAATAGCCCAGATACTCCATTGTTCAATAAATCAAGCGTATTGTTCGGCATAGACCGTGCCAAAAGTGCTATTCGTACTCGTGGTTACACAATCATTGTTGAGGGTCAAATGGACTTGTTGATGTCTCATCAGGCTGGTTTTACAAATACTGTGGCTGTGTCTGGAACTGCTTTTACTGAGAATACTACTGACTCCGAATCTAAAATAAATAACCTAGGATTAATCCGTAGATTATCTCCTAATATTATATTTGCTTTTGATGGTGATAATGCTGGGATTCGTGCAGCAGGTAGGGCCTCTTTGATTGCCCTTTCTCTTGAAATGCAGGTAAAGATTGCAGTGTTGCCTGAAGGGCAAGACCCAGCTGACATTATTTTAGAGAATATTGATAAATGGAAAGAAATTATTAAAACATCGGTGAATATTGTGAGTTTTCATATTGATAGGATTTGTAAAAATACTACTGATATTAGAAAAAGAGGAACCCAAATACGAGAGATTGTTTTTCCTTTTCTTTCGATGGTGCGTAGTGCGATTGAACGTTCTGCTTACATTAGTGAGATTTATTCAAAGACAAGTCTAGCTGAGCGTGCAGTACTTGAAGATTTTGAGACTTATGAACGAGCGCATCCTAGTAATCAAATTTTAAAACAAGTTGCACAAAATAAAACAGACAATTATCAGTCACGTCGTGACCATTTAGAAAAAAGGTTATTCGGTATTATTTTTTGGCAAAAAGAAAATCCAGATATCCAGAAATTATATGAAGAGTTTGGAGATAGTATAGGGCAGGATGTTTTATTGTCTGTAAGAGGTGCACATGAAGCCCTAGCGGACCCTCTCGCCTTTGAGGCTGAAATGTGGTATGGTGGTCATACAACAGCCCTCATACGAGATGTAGAGGAAATTATACTCTCACTCGAAGAAGAAATACTTCACGAGCGGAAACTATTGTTACAACCGTTGGATACACAAGAAAAGCTTGTTCAATTTAATACTATTGTGCGTCGTATCGAAGAGATTAAAAGTAAACGATCAAAATAATTTCTATGCCAAAAAAATCAAAGCAAAAAAGTTCAAAGGTCACAAAGAAGACTGTAAAGAAAGTAATCAAAAAAGTTACAAAGAAAAAGATTGTAAAGAAAATTGTTAAGAAGGTAGTAAAAAAGAAAGTAGTTAAAAAAGTTGCAAAGAAAACTACAAATAAAAAGGTTATAAAGAAACCTGTAAAGAAGGTTGCAAAAAATAAAGTTGTTAAGAAAACTTTATCTAAAAAGCCTACTAAGCAATCTATTGCCGAAAAGAAAGCAGTTGACCTTGCTAGTAAATCAGAAGAGATGATTGAGAAGGGTAAGAAAAGAGGATTTGTTACCTATGATGAGATTATCAAGGTTTTTCCTGATATAGAAAGTAACATTTACTTCCTTGATGAATTGTATGAAAAGCTTTCTGTAGCAGGTATTGATGTACTTGAGGGTGGTAATTTACTTGATATGGATGGTGAGACAGAAAAAATGGCTCTCAAGTACAGCAAAGATTCACCAGCGTATGATTCAATTCAAATTTATCTAAAGGAAATTGGACAGTACTCACTTATCTCTGCAGCTGATGAAAAGGACTTGGCTCGTCGTATTGAAAAAGGGGATGGTGAAGCCAAGAATCTTCTTGCTCGTGCAAACTTACGTTTGGTTGTTTCGATTGCTAAGAAATATGTTGGTCGTAGTTCTGATTTAACTCTACTTGATTTGATTCAAGAAGGTAATTTGGGATTATTTAAGGCCGTAGAAAAATTTGACTGGACAAAGGGTTATAAGTTCTCAACTTATGCAACTTGGTGGATTCGCCAGTCTATTACTCGTGCTTTAGCCGATCAATCTAGAACAATTCGTATTCCAGTACACATGGTGGAAACAATTTCAAAATACAAACAAGTTTCTCGTCGATTATCTCAAGACCTTGGTCGTGAGCCACTCGTAGAAGAAATTGCAATTGAAATGAATCTCGATGTTGAGAAGATTCATATTATTGAACAAATCAACCAAGACACAGTTTCTCTTGAACAGCCAATTGGTGATGATGACGATAAATCAACTCGTGGGGAATTTATTCCAGATGACAAGATTCTTCGTCCAGACCAAGATGCCTCACGTCGTATTCTCTCAGACCAGATTAAAGAAGTTCTCGATACATTGTCTCCAAAAGAACGCAAGATTCTAGAATTACGCTACGGCCTAAATGATGGTATTCAGCATACACTCGAAGAAGTAGGACAAGAGTTTGGTGTGACTCGTGAGCGTATTCGTCAGATTGAAGCGAAGGTGCATGAGAAATTACGCAACAATGAAAAGATTGCTCGACTGAAAAATTACTTTGACTAGAGAAAGCAAAATAACATCATCTGCTTTGTTAGATGCTCCGGTTGCTTGGTCAATGTATATATATACATCTCCCGCACAATCCTCACATCTGCCTCGCATCTAAAGTTATTTTGTTTTCTCTAGAAATAAAAAAGACTAGGTCTTGCCTAGTCTTTTTTATTTTGTAGTCTTGTGTTTAGAGTTTTTCTGAAACTGTTTCTTGTGAAGTTTTCAGAAGCCCAAAGAGTAGATCACTGTATGCCCAGAAGGCGTCATTGCCTTTAATCTTGGCTACACAATCCGCAGCCACGAGTTTCTCAAATGAACCTTGGTGGAGAGGGTAGTGACGATAAATCCATTTAACATTACCGTTTGAACTCTCTACTATTTGTTGAAGTGTTGGTTGGAATTGTTTGCAGTATGGACATTCATAGTCAGAATATTCAATCAATGTGATAACTGCTTCAGGATTGCCTAAAACATGGTCATCTGCATTTTGCGGTTCTACATTACCAGTATATGGCTTTGTAACTTTTCCACTGGCAACTTCATTTATAATACTTTTGACTGCTTCATATGTGAGTGCACCTTTTATCTCACCTTTGGCACCATTTTGCCCAATTACGACAGTGTATGGTGTGCCACGTTCGCCTTGTGGGATTGCAGACATTGCACTATTTACACTTGCTGTAATTTTGTTACCCAATTCATCAATTGTTGTAATATTTTCTTGTATACACGCAGTGAGTGCATCTTTTGAAACGCCGACTTGTTCAGATAAAGTTTTTGGTTCTTGTGGCACAGAATTATTGCGTGCTATCAAGATACCAATCATAATTAAAAATCCTGCAACTACAATTGCCTGTGCTGTTGATATTTTTTGTGCTTTTGGTGTGTTATTTTCCATGCATAAATTATATCATAAGTGTAAAATGGCTCAAAACAAGATAGTATTTATACATTGATATATATGCATAATTGTGCTATAATACACCAACATGTCAGTACTTCTGGTTATTTTTTATATAATTTCTTTTCTAGCTGTTTATGTTCAGGTATTCTTTTTAGTTACCTTTCTAGAGAATCGTAAAAAAATCAATATTCGCAGTACAAATATTACTTTGGATGTTTATCCAACAGTGACTATTATTGTGCCTTGTTACAATGAAGAAAAGGCGGTTATGCTGACCGTTGATTCTCTATTAGAATTAGATTATCCAAAAGATAAACTCAATATCATTGTTGTTGATGATGGTTCTAAAGATAATACTTGGGATGTACTACAGAAATATTCCAACAATTCTCAAGTTGTGCTTTTGCAAAAAGAAAATGGTGGTAAGCATACAGCATTGAACTTGGGTATTGAAAACTCTTCAACTGAATTTGTTGGTTGTCTTGATTCTGATTCCTCTGTTCACAAAGAAGCACTCAAGCGTATTATGACTTTCTTTTTAAATGAAGAAACAATGGCTGTTGCACCGTCTATCGTAGTGCGTGACCCAAAGACTTTGATTCAATACGCACAACGCGCTGAATATGATATGTCTCATTACAATAAAAAAATGTTGGCATTTTTGCAGGGGATTCATGTTACCCCTGGACCATTTTCTATTTTTCGAAAGAGAGTTTTTGATGAAATTGGGCCGTATCGAAAGGCTCATCATACCGAAGACCAAGAAATTGCTTTGCGTATGCACAAACATGGTTTGAAAATTGACCATTGTCCAGATGCTTATGTTTACACATCAAGCCCTAGTAGCATACCGAAACTTTACAAACAACGATTACGCTGGATATACGGCTTTATAAAGAATGCTACTGATTATAAGGATATGATGTTTAGACCTCAGTATGGCACGATTGGTATGTTTACATTGCCGTCAGGTTTCATATCTGTATCTGGGGTTGTGTTGTTGATGTTATTTACTTTCTCACAAATTTACTCCTTCTTGTCTCGTAAATTATTGCAAGTAAAAGCGGTTGGTGTTAGTTCTATGTTTGGTAATTCATTTTCATTTGACCCATTCTTTATTAACACTCGAGCATTTTTATTTATCTCAATAATATTGTATATATTAGTAGTTGCTGCTTTAATTAATGGACGAAGGATGATTCACGGTAGAAAGATTTTTTCTTGGGATATTCTATTGTTCTTAACCATCTTTTCGGTCATCGCACCATTTTGGGTATTGAAAGCCATATGGAATGCTTTAACAGGCAAAGAGGCAAGTTGGACAGAGGAAAGAGATTATTCATTTAAACAAGTTACACCATAATATGAAAAACGATTGGAAAAAATACATTATTGTTTTATTTATAACTGTTGCACTTTTTGCTATTGCAGCAAGTTTGAGCAATTTCTTTGCTGATAAAAAGATTGCAGAGATGCGTTCAATCCAAGATAAGTTAGCAATTGATATATTGTCTGCTGAAACACAATTTTCTTTGCTTTCTGAGTTGTCTTGCGAGCAAGGTGATGGGGCAGAGAACCTTTCAAAAGAACTTAATGAACTTGCTGAGAAGATTAGTTACAGTGAAGCAAACTTAAAGGGCAATGAAGAGGTTACTGAACTGAAGAGATATTATTCAATACTTCAAATCAAGGATTATTTGTTGGCAAAGAAAATTAATGAAAAGTGTAAGAGTAATATTATTCCATTGCTCTACTTCTACACAACAGCCAATAATTGTACTGAGTGTACTAAGCAAGGATATGTCCTAACTGAATTACGAGAAAAGTATCCGAACCTTCGTATTTACTCATTTGATTATAATTTAGATTTGTCAGCACTTAATGCAATGATTCGTATATACAAGATTGATGATACTAAACTCCCAGCAACCAAGTATTACGAAACTCTTACCGAAAGAAGACACAAAGACAGTTGAAGGTACTAAAAAGAAATAAAATATCATTAACTGCGACAGACTCAATTAATAAGTTAAATAAACTTGCAATAGAATCTTTGCAATGTCATTTCCAAAAATATGAATAAAGAACATATGCATCCAAGAATAGGGGTTTATGGAATCTTTTTTAATCAAGGTAAAATTTTGCTAATTAAAAAATCTCGTGGTCCTTATAAAGGTAAATATGATTTACCTGGTGGTGGTATAGAATACAGTGAGAAAATAGAAGATGCTTTAAAAAGAGAGATTTATGAAGAAACAGGAGCCTCTATGATTAGTTGTACATTTTTTAATGTAAATGAGAATTATTGTAAATATATAAATAATGATAATAAAATTCTTGAAATACATCAAATAGGTTTATATTATTTAGTTTCTTTAGATTTTAAAAATTTAAAAACATACGGAGATGACCAAGATTCTT
>JAIOQC010000011.1 GCA_021413565.1 Candidatus Nomurabacteria bacterium | reverse complement strand
ATTTGGACTCAAGAATAATACTCTAGCCGCAATTGATATCTTGCTTGTTCTTGTGACTTTGATTTGGGCTATGGTTGCAATCTTCCCGTATGCGAAGTGGATTACTTATATTCAGATTCCATATTTAATGTGGGTTTCATTTGCGACTGTTTTACAACTTACAATTACTTATTTAAATAGATAGTTGTTATTATAGATTTATGAAGAAAAAATTAGAAATCATATTTGTTGTTTTGATTGTTGCTGGTATCGTCTTTTTTATTGTGAAATACAAAAAGGAATATCCTACATTTATAGACAATGACACTGGACAAATACAAAATAATATAATTACAATTACTCAAGAGGTGATTAATGAGGATAATTTTAGTGGTACACGCTCAGTGGTTGCTGGCTCTGGCATATTGGCTGATTCTGCTCGTGCTTATATTAATCAAACATATACAGAGTTTAAAAAACTCGCAGATGAAGATGTACCTACTCGACTTTTAGAATTTGGTGAGGAGGCACCTCCATCTACATACACGATTGATATTAAGGCAACATATACGAAAAATCTAAAGACAGAATCAATCATTATTGATGAATATATTTATACTGGCGGAGCAAATGGTAGTAGTTCTTATAAAGTATTTACTGCATCAAATGCTAGTGGCAAAATATTATCTTTAGAGGATGTGATACAAGCCGATAAGCAAATAGCATTTACAGTTTTTGTAAAGAACCAATTGTTGGCATGGCGTCCTGATAGTACAAGTAGTCAGGTTGTATTCAAAGAAGAGATTGAAAAATTAACATTTGCATCATTTGCTAACTGGTCATTTGATAATAATAATTTAATTATTTATTTCGATAAATATGCAATTGGTCCAGGTGCATTAGGTTCAATTGCTTTTCCAATAAAACTTTCTAAACTTCAAAAGTTTTTAGCCTCAGAATATATGGCTCCTAATACGACTCCTGTACCTGTTGTTGATAAAGTAATATCAAATACTGGAACTGTGGGTGTAGGTCAAACAAAAATAATAAATGGCTTGTCAATTGCATTTAATGAGTTTGTACAAGACAGCCGATGCCCAATAGATGTTACTTGTATACAAGCAGGTGCAGTTAATATTAATGTGACTTTCAAACTAGGTTCTAATATTAAGACATTGAATATGCCTTCTGATGAAGTTCCTCAAGAATTTGCTGGTTACAAGATTGCAATTGTTGATGTATTACCCAAAAGGCTATCTAATACAGAACCGAGCCTAAATTCTTATATAATTACTTTTCGTGTAGATAAGATGTAATATCAAAAAAGCACCTATAAGGTGCTTTTTGTTTATGATATACTGACTCTTATGAAATTACCCAAAATACCTATGCCGAATGGTCCTTTATTGATTATTGTTGCAGCATTCTTGTGGGCTTTTGATGGTGTGATTCGTCGCAATCTTTATAGTTTGCCACCAATTACTATTATATTCTTTGAGCATATTATTGGTTTGATAATCCTCACACCATTTGTTTTGCGTAGTGTCATTAAAGAAAAGATAACAAAGAAAGAAATGTGGATTTTAGTTTTTGTGGCAATGCTCTCAGGATTAATCGGGACACTTTGGTTCACAACTGCTTTATTGAAAGTTCATTTCATTTCATTCTCTGTAGTTTTCCTGCTTCAGAAACTTCAGCCATTGTTTGCTATTACGACCGCTTCGATATTTCTAAAGGAGAAATTTGATAAGAGATATATTAAGTGGGCAATCTTGGCACTTGTTTCTGCATACTTTGTAACATTCAAAAATGGTTATGTTAATTTTGCCACAGGAGAGCAGACAGTCATTGCTGCGTTGTATGCGCTCGGTGCTGCATTTGCTTGGGGTTCATCGACTACATTTTCCAAAATGGCACTCACAAAGATTTCTTATGGCGTGAGCACCTTCTATCGTTTTTTGTTTACAACTATTATGGCAGGTATTGTGGTCTATTTATTTAAATACACATCATCATTGTCATTGGTAAATACTTCACAACTTGGATTCTTTGTATTGATTGCCGTCTCAACTGGCATGGTGGCATTGCTTATTTATTACAAAGGTTTGTCAAAAACCAAAGTTCATATATCAACAATTTTAGAATTAACATTCCCAGTTATTGCGATTTTTATTGATATGACAATTTACAAAACTACATTAGCCCCATCTCAATATTTAGCTGCTGTTATTTTAGTAATTGCTATGTATCAAATCGCTCGCTTACAATCATATGATATTTCACACAAAACAAGTTAAAGGTCAGGGTCGCGGTCATGCGATTGGCTTCCCAACAATCAATTTAATCATTCCAACTAACTTTGAAATGGATTATGGTATTTATGCTGTGTGGGTAGTGATTAATGACATTACTTTCAAAGGAGCATTGCATTATGGGCCTGTACCAACATTTAATCAAAATGTGCCATCAATGGAAGTTTATTTATTAGATGTGACAGATGATACAGTTCCTAACACAGAAGATGTAGAAATTGAAATAGATACTGTACAGTATCTTCGCCTTGTGAAGACTTTTGATGATGTAGAAGACTTGATGAATCAGATTGCCGAGGATGTACAAATGGTAAGTAGCATTTTGAAATAATCACTAATTGCTGTAGTATGAGAGCCATATGGCTTCCAATGAAGTAGTTATCAGGTTTGAGAAGGTCTCATTTGAATACGGTCACAATAAAACCATCCTCGACGAGGTGGATTTTTCTGTGCGTAAAGGTATGAAGGTAACTATCATGGGGCAAAATGGTGCTGGTAAAAGTACCTTGTTTTCTTTAATTACTGGAGAAAATAAACCAGAGGAAGGTCAAATACACTTGGCCCAGAGAGCAACTATTGCACTATCTCGTCAGGTGATTCCTCGTGATGAACTTGAACTGACTGTTCGAGAATTCTTTGAAAAATGTTTTTCAAATAAAGTTTATGATATTGATCCTAAAATCGATGATGTCTTAGAAGTAGTGAATCTAGTTGGTCACGAGAAAGTTCACGATAGAATTATGAAATCTTTTTCTGGTGGTCAGCAAGCCCGATTGCTCCTTGCGTCAGCTTTGATTCAAGAGCCAGATATATTATTGCTCGACGAGCCAACAAACAATCTCGACAAAGCAGGGATTGCACATCTCACTGATTTCCTTGTGAAATACAAAAAGACGGTTATTGTTATTTCTCACGATGCACATTTCCTAAACTCATTTACAGATGCCGTTCTTTATTTGGATGTCTATACTCGCAAGATTGAGCAATATGTTGGTAACTATGTAAATGTACGAGACCAGATTACCGCACGAATGGAAAGAGAGAATCGTAAGAATGCATTACTCTCAAAAGAAATTCAAGCCAAGAAAGACCAAGCCAATGCCTTTGCCATGAAGGGAGGTAATTTGCGTGCGGTTGCAAAAAGAATGCGTGAATTGGCAGAGGATTTAGAAGAAGAGAAAGTTGATGTTCGCAAAGAAGACAAAACAATACGACCATTCGTTATCCCTTTTCAAGGTGACCTTATTGGTGACATTATTGAAATCTCATCTGTAAATGTTTTAAAGAAACATATTCCAACAAAGAAAAAAGTCTCAGTAAAACTTCGCAAGAATAAACATCTATTATTGGTAGGCCCAAATGGTATTGGTAAAAGTACATTATTGGAATCTATTGCTAATGCTCGTGCAGAAGGTTCAATTATTGCACCAGGGGTGCGTGTTGGTTATTATCGTCAAGATTTCTCCACACTTGATTTCAATGATACGGTTTTTGAATCACTTGCAAATGTTATGCGTAAGACAAGCGGTCGTGTTGAAGAAGAAAGAATCCGTGCAGTTGCAGCGGGCTTCCTCATTACTGGAGATATGGTTAATACTCGCATTGGTTCTCTGTCAGAAGGGCAGAAGGGGTTGGTGGCATTTGCTGGACTTGTCATTGAACGACCAGGTTTGTTGATACTCGATGAGCCGACAAACCATATTAATTTCCGCCATCTGCCAGTCATTGCAAAAGCACTTGATGAATATGAAGGTGCCATGATACTAGTTTCTCACGTTCCAGAATTCGTTAGTCAGATTCGGATTGATGAAATCCTAGACCTCGAAAAATAGACAAAAATTCCCAGCCCTAAGCAATGCTTAGGGCTGAAGGTTTAGAACTCAGAGGTGCTTTCCACAGGTCTGACCTGTGGGGAAAAGGCAAAACAACCAGTTTTGTAGACTAAAGTTAGTTTACGATATTGATATTTGAAATTTATTTGATATTTATAGTATAGTAGAAGAACAGTTACTTTAAATTATTGGTAATAAATAAAACATATGAGAAATATTAATTTTTACACATATAAAATAAAGAATTTTTTCAAGAGACCATGGGTCCGAGTTCTATTTGTTAGTATGCTAACGATTATTATTACTTTGGGTATTGCATTAGGTCTTTTGTGGTATTATCGTGCACAAATATTCAAAATTTTAGCGACAGATTATATAAAAGAATTACAATTAGCTAAAAATACAACTGACACTGTACCACAATCGCTATCAGAAGATGTAAATGCAAAAATAAATGAAGTTTTAGAGCCAGCATTGTTTGCAG
>JAIOQC010000012.1 GCA_021413565.1 Candidatus Nomurabacteria bacterium | reverse complement strand
CATATAGAATAATTGAATGCTGGTTCTAATGAAGAACAAAAGAAACTCTACAAACTAATTTGGGAGCGTGTTGTTTCTTCACAAATGTCTGATGCGAAATTACTAAAAACAAAAATCACAGCGAATATAGAAAAAAGTTCAGACAAATTTGAATTCCCAGATTTCTCTGCAAATGGTTCACGAGTACTATTCCCTGGTTGGCTTGCTTGTGATTCTGATGCACGAGGAGAAGATGTTGAATTGCCAGAAGTTACTATAGGCGAGAAACTTGATTTAATTGAATTAAATAGTTTTGAAAAATTTACTCAACAACCAAGTAGATATACTGAAGCAGGTCTCGTAAAGGAATTGGAACCTCGTGGTATCGGACGCCCATCAACTTACGCATCTATTATGCGTACAATCGAGGACAGAGGTTATGTAACAAAAGAAGGGCGAACACTCTTCCCCACTGATACTGGTGATGTTGTTTCATCTTTCCTTGAAAATAACTTTGCTGAATATATTAGTGATACTTTTACAGCATCAATGGAAGATGAACTCGATGATATCGCCAATGGTAATCGTGAATATGTCAAAACACTCAAAGATTTCTATATTCCTTTTCAAAAAGATGTAAAAGAAAAAGACAAACTCGCCAAGGCAACCAATATGGGAGAAGCACCTGTTGATATGCGTTGTCCAAAGTGTAAAGGAGAAATGATTATTAAACTTGCTCGTAATGGTAAATTCTATTCTTGTGCTTCATATCCAGATTGTGATGGGGCAAGAACAATGGAAGGAAATGAACTTGAAGGACCAAAAGAAACTGGTGAGATGTGTCCACTCTGTGGAGAGAAGAAGGGTAAATCTGGTGGAGGTAAACTTGTGATTCGCCAAGGAAAATTTGGAGCATTCGTTTCTTGTTCAAGATACCCAAAATGTAAATTCATAAAAGAAGACGAGGAAGAAAAGAAAAAGAAAATGACAGATGTTACTTGTCCTACTTGTAATAAAGGCAAGATGATGGAGCGTCGTGGTCGCTTTGGAATATTTTATTCTTGTTCGAATTATCCAGATTGTAAAAACGCCATCAAAGCGAAACCCACTGGCAACATCTGTGATCTATGTGGTTCTCTTATGATGGAAGGCACAAAAACCATTCCTGAGCGCTGTTCTAACAAGATGTGTAAAATGCACAATCCACATAAGACTGGAGAGAACACTAAGAAGAAAAAATAGGCAAATTACTTTGCCTATTTTGGTTTTTGTGAGGCGGAGTGTTGCCGAGCGAGCACGCGAGGCCACGAGCCGGGGTCGCGAAAATTCCGTAGCGACGGCGAGGAATTATTTGTGACCCAAGACTATTCCAGAACGTTGCAGTAACAAAATGTGTAAAATGCACAACCCTCATAAAACAGGAGAAAATACAAAAAAGAAGAAGTAATAAAATGCCTGCCCGACAAAGCGATAGCGGCGGCGGGTGTAAAATGCACAATCCACACAAGACTGGAGAAAATACAAAGAAGAAGAAATAAAAAGCCCACAATTTGTAGGGCTTTTTTAATTTCAAATCCTAGGCTATACTTTACATATGCCCCACCCAACCGAAATTACATCACTTGTCGAAGGACTCAGTGAAAAAGACATTAAGCTTATAGAAAAAGCTTATAATTTCGCACAAATAGCCCACGAAGGTCAGTTGCGTGGTAGTGGAGAACCCTATTTCAATCACGTATTTGAAACAGCCAAAATCCTAGCAGAACTAGGAATGGACACAAAGACAATCGTGGCTGGTTTGTTGCACGATGTACTCGAAGATACACAGACCCCTGAAGAAACATTAAAAAAAGAATTTGGTGAAGAAATTGTAATGCTTGTAAATGGTGTCACTAAATTAGGAAAAATGAAATATACCGGTGCTGAACGCCATGTTGAATCTCTCCGTAAATTCTTTATGGCAATGGCAAATGATTTGCGAGTTCTTATTATTAAACTCGCGGATAGATTGCACAATGTCCGCACACTCCAGTATGTCAAACCAGAAAAACAAAGACGAATTGCATTAGAAACTATTGAGATTCACGCTCGTTTGGCTGACTACATCGGTATGGGTAAATTAAAAGGAGAACTCGAAGATGCAGCATTCCCCTATGCTTATCCAGAAGCCTATCTGCAAGTAGAAAAATTACTTGCAGAAAATTCAAATAGCAATAAAGAACAATTAGAAATTGTTAGCAAAGAACTTACAAATGAACTAAAAGAACAAGGCGTAAATGTAATCGAAATTAGCACACGCGCGAAACACAAATATAGTTTGTGGATTAAAATAAATAAGCATGATATGGATATCAGCAAAGTTTATGACTTAGTTGCTTTGCGTATTATTGTTAAGGATATTGAAAAATGTTATCAAACTCTTGGTATTATTCATGGCTTATTTAAACCAGTTCCAGGACGAATCAAAGACTATATTGCAACTCCTAAAAAGAACGGTTACCGCTCACTACACACAACAATCTTTACTGGTAATGGTGGTATTATTGAAGTCCAAATTCGTACACCTGAAATGCACGCAGAAGCGGCTTACGGCGTAGCCGCACACTTTGTTTACAAAGATCAGAAGAAACAAGCCGTAACATTTAATCCAAATCAGAAAATTGAATGGATGGATAAGTTAAAAGAAATTCATAAAATAATAGACAAGCCTGATAAATTTCTTGAGCATTTAAAAATGGATTTGTTTAATGACAGAATCTTTATTTTTACCCCGCAAGGTGATGTGATTGATTTACCAGTAGATTCAAGTGCGATTGATTTTGCGTATTCTATACATTCTGATATTGGTAATCATACTCAAGCAGTCACTATCAATCACAAAATGGTACCACTACACACTAAACTAAAAAATAATGACATTGTAGAAATCATTACAAATAAAAACGCTAATCCATCAAGCAAGTGGCTCGAATATACAAAAACCACAATGGCGAAGAAGCATATCAATGCCTATCTAAAAGAAAACAGTCTGCTTTCAAAATTCCGCTCATTTGCGAAATTCTAAAACGAGCTTCGAAGCAATAGAAAATTTAGTCGCTTAGCCCCATTTCTCGCTTCCGCTCAAAACGGCACGCCCCCACCTACTCCTAAATTTTCTATTGCTTCTTCGCTTGAAATACTAAATTACACTGAGAAATTCTTTATATTATACAAATCTACATCTTCTTCTGTCTTAGCCACTTCAGATGGTGTACGATCATCAATTAAATGCAAATCATCTTCTAATAGGGCTATGTCATCAGGTTGTTCATTCGTTGCAACAGTAACTAGAACTTCACCCCCTTGTGATGCCATAAATTTCTCAAGCATTTCATTTGGATTTTTATTCTCAGAGGTTTTAATCATATCGAGAATAGTTCGCAAGTCATCGTTGGTAAAATAGTCAATTGTAATCTGACCACCTTGTTGTTTGCGTTCAATATGAACTCGAGTGCCAAGAGTTTCTTGCAATCGTCCTTCAATTTCTGCAATTTCAGGATCAACCATATATTCTTTTTTACGAATTTTATCAAAAGCAATACTCCGAGCAACTTTCTCTGTGTCGCGTACTGTCATCTTTTTAAACATAATCTCCTTAAATAAAACAATCTGCTGTTCAGGGCGATCTGCAAGCATCAAAAGAGGACGACTATGTCCTTCACTGATTTTACCGGCAGACAAAGCATCAAGCATCTCTTGTGGTAAGGCCAACAATCGCAATGTATTAGAAACATATTCACGACTCTTACCCATCTTTGCACCAATTTGTACATGAGTAAATTTAAACTCCTCAGCAAGACGCAAGAACGCTCGTGCTCGTTCGACAGCATTGAGGTCTTCTCGTTGCAAGTTCTCAATTATAGAAAGTTCTAACTTCGCCATATTATCATCACCTATACGAATAATGACTGGCACTTGAGTAAGTCCTGCAAGCATAGATGCACGTAATCTACGCTCTCCAGCAATGAGTTCATATTCTACAACAATACCACCATCTTCTTTTAGAACTTCCATGCGAGAAACTGTTAATGGTTGAAGTACGCCATAAGCTCGAATAGAACTAGATAAATCTCGTAATTTTGCTTCATCGAATTCTCGACGAGGTTGAAATGGATTTGGTTTAATTTTTTCAGTATCTACCCAAAAAATTGAGTTGCTGTATAATTGTGACATAAGATAATTTTAGCATATTTTTATTGGAAGTGCCCAGAATACCCTGTCGGCTCTGTCGAAAGGGTGAATGGACACATACTAGATTGTGCGCGCGGTGGGGCGCTCCTATCCAACAAAGTTTTCCCGGTGCCTCGCCTAATACCACGCCGAGGTAATCCGAGGGTACAGTTTGCTGCGGGAATAGAGCGAGGTAAATTTTATTCTGTTGAAAAATAATGCATAATCGTGTATACTCGGCTCTGAGCGTCGGTGGTAGAGACCCGGCGCACAATAAAAAAACGGCTTATGCCGTTTTTTTTGTGCGCCGGAGCAAGCCAACTGCTTGGCTTGCGTATTGGATTCGAAAGACTTTTCGTTACAAGCTTACGCTTGTCGAAAAGTACCTGGCTATGTAGTAGCCGAAAAATGTACTCATGGTCCAACTCAACGAATCTATCGTTTAAGGTTCGAAAAACGTACTCGCGGTCCAACCCGACAATCTCGTGTATTAATCTCGCTGTCCAACCCAGCACCATATCAAAAATCCCAGACAAATGTCTGGGATTTTTGTTTACGCATAAGACCTATTACCCTTCACTATCTTCATATTACTTTTAATCTTCTTCTTTTTAGTTTCAATAACTAAATCCTTATCCTTCATAGCAACAAGTAGAATATCTCCTTTTTTAATTTTCTTGCCGATAATCAATGAAGCAACTGGGTTAAGAATTTTATTTTGAATAACTCTCGTTAGAGGTCGTGCACCATAGTGCGGATCATAACCTTCTTTCGCCAAGTAAGTCATCGCCTCAGAAGTAATTTCGAGTTTAATATCTTTTGCAAGTAATCTATCGAGTATAACTTTAATTTTTATATCTACAATATTTCGAATCACCTCTTGTGAAAGAATATCAAAGACAATTACATCATCTAATCTGTTCAAGAATTCTGGTCGGAAATGATCCTTGAGTGCACCCAAAACTTTCTCTTTTGTGTGTTCATAGTCGTCTTTTTTTGAACTATTACTGAAACCAAATGATTCCATTTTTTCTATAAAATTAGAACCAATGTTTGAAGTCAAAATAATAACAGTATTTTTGAAATTCACTATTCTTCCTTTTGCGTCAGTTAATCGTCCTTCATCAAGAACTTGCAAAAGAATATTGAAAACTTCTGGGTGTGCTTTTTCAATTTCATCAAATAGGATTACTGAATAAGGGCGATGACGAACTGCTTCAGTTAGATTACCTGACTCTTCATAGCCAACATAGCCTGGTGGTGAACCAATCAATTTAGAAACACTGTGACGCTCCATATATTCACTCATATCAACACGAATAAGTGCCTTGTCGTCATTGAACATAAATGAAGCGAGAGTCTTTGTAAGCTCAGTTTTACCAACTCCAGTAGGTCCCAAAAATATAAATGAGCCAATAGGTTTATTTGGATCTGAAATACCAGCACGACTCCGTCGAATAACATCAGCAATTTTTGAAATAGCGACATCTTGTCCAACAACACGCTTGCGTAATTCATCTTCCATGTGTTCAAGTTTGTCTCTTTCTTCTTCAAGCATTTTAGACAATGGTATACCTGTCCACTGTGATACAACTCCTGCAATATCTTCAGCAGTAATTTCTTCTTTTAGGATTCGGCGTGACCTCTGAAGTTTCTTTAAGCGTGCTAATTTTGTTTCTAGTTTCTTGTTTAATTCTGGGATTTTACCATAACGAATTTCAGCAGCACGAGATAAGTCAGATTGCATCTCAGCATTCTCCCCTACAACACGCAAAGATTCTAATTCTTTTTTGATACTACGAATATCTGAAACTGTTTCTTTTTCATTTTTCCATTTCAACTCTAATTCACGAGTTTTTTCTTTGAGGTTAGCAATTTCTTTATCAATATCTCGTACACGAATCTTTGTATCTTTGATTGATGTTGAGTGGTCTCGAGAAATTTCTTTTACCAATGCTTCTTTCTCAATTTCAAAACGCATTATTTTACGGTGAGCATCTTCAAGAACCTGAGGTTTATTCTCAAGGGCAAGTCTCAATGATGAAGCGGCTTCATCTATGAGGTCTACTGCTTTATCTGGTAAATAGCGATTTGTAATATATCGAGTTGAAAGTTCAACTGCATTTATAATTGCATCATCAGTAATTCGGACACCATGGAATAGTTCATATTTCTCTTTGAGTCCACGCAAAATCGCTACTGTATCTTCTGGGCTTGGTTCATTAATATAAACTGGTTGAAATCGTCGAGCCAATGCTGGATCTTTTTCAATATGCT
Organism: Candidatus Nomurabacteria bacterium; assembly: GCA_021413565.1. GTDB lineage: Bacteria > Patescibacteriota > Minisyncoccia > Phycocordibacterales > UBA9973 > UBA8515. The sequence goes on along the minus strand of JAIOQC010000012.1, from coordinate 6,216 downwards.
TTTGGTATTCTTTCAAAGTTGTCGCACCAATGGCTCGGAGTTCTCCACGAGCAAGCGCAGGCTTGAGCATATTGGAAGCATCGAGAGAGCCTTCTGCAGAACCAGCACCAACAATACTATGAATCTCGTCTATAAATAGAATAATTCTACCTTCGGCTTTTTCTATTTCCTTCATAATACCTCGCAAGCGTTCTTCGAATTCACCTCTGTACTTTGTACCAGAAAGCAATAGACCTAAATCAAGTGAAACAATATCTTTATCTTTCAAAGACTCAGGAACATCATTTTTGGCTATACGAATAGCCAAAGCTTCTGCTACGGCAGTTTTACCAGTACCAGCTTCACCAATTAAGATTGGATTATTTTTTGTGCGACGAGACAAGATTTGCATAATACGCATAATCTCAGTGTCTCGACCAATAACTGGGTCGAGTTTATCAGCACGAGCAAGGTCGGTTAGATTGCGAGTAAACTTTGTTAGAAGTTTCGGCTTCTTCACAGAACTTGTCTCGTTGATATTTTCATTACGGAATAATTCTAAAATATTTAGAACTTGATCTTTATCAATTTTAAATCGAGTAAGTAAATCACGCGCTTCACCTGGAGTTTCAATCAATGAAACAAACATATGCTCAGTAGATACAAACTCATCCTTGAGTGCAACTGCAACTTTACTAGAATTTTCAATTGCTTGCGCTAAATCTGGTGTTAAATATATCTGGTATGAAGGTGAAACTGTATTACGACTTTCGGGCGTTTCAATTGATTCAATTAAATTGTCTGTTAGGAGCATTGTATCAACTTCCATCTTGTCGAGAATAGAAACAACCATAGAATCCTCTTGGACCATCAATGCTGTAAGTAGATGTAAAGCATTTACATGATTTTGACCACGTTCAATAGCCAACTCATGAGCCTTGCGAATAGCTTCTTTTGCTTTAGTTGTAAAATTATTAAATGGGGGCATAAATAGTTATTAATTATGAATAAATATTAAGGTTGAGTGGGAATGGTAGTCTCATCTGGAACGATAGGTGTAGTAGGTGTCACTGGTAACTCTGGTTTAGGAATACTCTTTGTAGTAATCTTCAGAATTGTAAATCCATTACCAAACTTTTTAAGAACTATTGCATCAAATTCGATTTTATTTAACACAACGGTATAAACTTCTTTTTCAGTTAAAACATATGTATCAATTAAAATTAAACCCACATCAGATATAATCACACCTTGGCCCAATGCTTTGGTAGAAAGTTCTACATTTGCCTGCTCAGATTTCGAATAAACTGATACAACTACACTCTCGTCGTTTACAACTCCAACTCCATTTGAATCTGTATTAGACTCTCCAGAAATAGACTCATCAACTGTACTTACCTTTTCAATTGTACGCTCAATAATATTATTGATTGTCTGAGGGACACTATCTGGGACTTGTTGCATCAAAGAAACAGTCACAATACCTGTTGCAATAGACACCACAAAGGTAATCAGTAATGTTAATAGTATAAGTTGAGGTTTATTTAAGTCTTTTATGTCCATATATCTTTATTATAGCACATAGATTAGGCTTATTTCCACTTCTTATATGTTGATAGAATTTGCTTAAGATTGGTAACTAAAGTACTCATATCTTGTTTTGTAGTTCCCCTTCCAAGCGTGATGCGAAGTGAGCCCTCAGTAGATTTTGTGTTCACACCTTGTGCTTCACGAAGCGAAGTAATGACATATGATTCATCTGGCTCGTCAGCCTTACACGCACTCTTGGCAGACACGAAAACACCACGAGCATCCAATTCAATTACCAAAAGTTCACTTGAAATTCCACTAATTGAAATATTAATATTATTCGGCAAGCGATTTATTGCATCACCATTTAATTTTATTTCATATCCTGAAGATTCTGAAAGTTCGAGCAATTTTTCAATACCATAATCACGAATCTTTATTAATCTTTCATTTTCTTTTTCTTTAATTTTTAATATTTGTCCAAGAGCAAATGATGCACCTGCGATAGCAACAGTGTTCTCTGTTCCACTACGCAATCCACTTTCTTGCCCACCACCTGTATACATAGGTGCAAGAGTAACTCCACGCTTTTTATAGAGTATTCCCACACCTTTCGGACCGTAAATCTTGGAACTATTGAAAGACAGTAAATCAACACCTAATTTTTCAACATTTTCAGTTGGTAAATAATTCATCGCCTGACAGGCATCGGTATGAAAGAGTGGGTATAAGTCCACATCCGGCATGAACTTAATTTTTCCTTTACGAAAATGCCGGATTTCTTTTGCAATCTCTGCAATTGGTTGAATTGTTCCAATTTCATTATTGGCATACATAACTGAAACAAGTATAGTATTAACTTTTAGAGCACTCTTTATATCTTTTGGATTAATAATTCCATTTGCGTCGCACTTTATGTATGTAACTTCTGCTCTACCTTCCTTTTCAAGAGTACGACAATTTTCCAACACTGCCGGATGCTCAATTGCCGTAGTAACAATATGCGGGAGTATTTTTTTAGTATTTTCATTCGTAATTAGTAATTCGTAATTCGTAATTGTTCCCAGTATAGCGAGTGCATCAGATTCAGTTCCGCTACCTGTAAAAATTATTTCATCAGAATGAGCAAAAATAGATTTAGCAATAAAAGTACGAGAATCGTCAATAACCTTACGAGCCTTGACACCTTCACGATGAATTGCACTTGCATTAGCATATAAATCTCTCTGTAAATGCGACATCAAATTAGACACCTCCTTATTAAGAGGGGTTGCTGAAGCATAATCAAGATATATATTTTTATTCTTGTTAAACATTTCTTTACTATATCATATCAATACATCTTTATCTCTTAAACACAAAATACTCTCTTATTGTAAAAAAAGCCTTATTAGTATATACTCTTTCTAGTTATGAGCATTCTTATCCTCAATTATATACTTGCAGGAATCATTGTCATTCTTGCTATATGGATACTACTACTAGAGCGTAGACTAAAGAGTTTCTTTGCAGGCACAAAGTCAAAAAACCTTGAAGGAGTCCTAACTGATATAAGTAAGCAAATAACAGAAGTAAAGAAAACTCAAGTTCAAATCAACGAGCATCTTTATACTGTTGATACACGATTGAATAAATCCATAAGAAGTATCCAAACAAAAAGATTCAATCCATTTGAGGATGCAGGTAGTAATCAGAGTTTTGCCTTGTCATTTCTAAATGATGATGGTGATGGAGTGATTATTTCTAGTCTTTATGCCCGTGACAGAATGAGCATCTTTGCCAAGCCAATCACCAAAGGTCAATCTGAGTTTGAACTTTCTATCGAAGAAAAGGAAGTGCTCAAGAAATCAATTAAATAAGATATGTCAGAGAAAATTAAAACAAATGAAAAAGTTCGCCCTCCTGTTGTTGTTGTAATGGGACACGTTGATCATGGTAAATCAACGCTTCTTGACTATATCCGAGAATCTAATGTCGCAGGTGGTGAAGTTGGTGGTATTACTCAAAATATTAGTGCCTACGAAGTGGTTCACAAAAATGAAAACGGCCAAAACCGTGCAATTACATTTCTCGACACTCCTGGACATGAAGCATTTTCAAAGATGCGTGCCCGAGGAGCACTCGTAGCTGACATTGCTATATTGGTAGTATCTGCAGAAGATTCAGTCAAAACTCAAACACTAGAAGCATATAATACAATTATAGAGAGTTCTATTCCCTACATCGTAGCAATCAACAAGATTGATAAAGCAGGTGCCAATATTGAAAAAACAAAAATGGATCTTGTCGAAAAAGGTATCTACCTAGAAGGCATGGGTGGTGATATTCCATTTGTAGCAATTTCCGCAAAAAGTGGTGCAGGTATTCCTGAACTACTTGAAATGATTGTTTTGATTTCGGACTTGCATGAATTTACTGCCAATCCAAATATCCCAGCAACTGGTTTTATTATAGAAGCAAACAGAGAACCGAAGAGAGGTATCTCTGCAACTTGTATTATCAAAGATGGCACACTTTCTTCTGGTATGTTTGTTGCTTCAGGTGAGGCTATTGTCACAACTCGTATTATGGAGAATTTCTTAAATAAACCCATAAAAGAAGCCACCTTCTCTTCCCCAATTCGTTTAGTTGGCTTTGAATCTATGCCAGATATAGGTGGAACTTTTGCATCTTTCAAAACAAAAAAAGAGGCTGAGGCTTATGTAGAAAATATCAAAACAGAAAAAGAAAATAATGCAAAAGTTCAAGACAAAGAAAACATAACTGGAAAGAGAATCCCTCTGATTATAAAGACTGATGTTATGGGTATGATTGAAGCACTTGAAAAAGAAGTTAGTAAATTAAATACAGAAGAATTATCTTTCAAGATTGTTGGACGAGGTGTAGGTGCTATTAATGAATCAGATTTGAAGATGGGTAATGTAAACAAAGACACTATCATTGTTGGTTTTAATACTAAAATAGACAATAGTGCTCGTGATCTAAATGACGCACTGAAAGTAAATGTTCAATTATTTGATATTATCTACAAACTAACTGATTACCTAAAAGAAATAGTAGAAGAACGCCGTCCTCGCCAAGAAATTGCTGAAATTATTGGAGCATTAAAAATCCTTCGAGTATTTGGTGCAACAAAAGACAAACAAGTTGTTGGTGGTAGAGTGACTAGCGGTCGTATCGCAGTAGGTGCAACAGTTCGTATTATGCGTCGAGATTTTGAAATCGGCACAGGTCGCATTGTAGAACTTCAGACAAACAAAATTAAAACAAAAGAAGTGCTCGAAGATACAGAGTGTGGAATGCTTGTTGAAGCAAAAATGAGTATCGCCACAGGTGATGTACTCGAAGCATTTATAATTGCAATAAAATAATATGTCAGAATACCGAACAGACAAAATAACAAATCACATTAAAGAACTTTCAGCTAATTTTATTGAGCATGAAGCAGGTCCTACATCACTCATTACTGTAACTCGTGTCTTACTATCAGCTGATGGTAAGAATGCTACAGTTATGATTTCAGTTTTACCTAGAGAAAAAGAACAAGCGGCTTATGGTTTCGTTCGCAGAAATCTTGGTGAATTAAGAAAATATGTTACTAAGGGTTTGAAGGTTCACCCAATTCCATTTCTTTCAGTTGAGATTGATGAGGGTGAAAAAAATAGACAAAAAATTGACGAATTGCTAATGCAAAAATAAAATTGTGTATAAAATACTTGCAGTATAAGTAATTACCACTTATACTATAAGAGTGGGTATAAAATATAAAGTAAATGAAAGTTTCTTTGAAAAATGGTCACCAAATATGGCCTATGTATTAGGATATATTTACGCAGATGGAAGTTTAAACGACTCACCCTATATGCGTGGTAAATATATACAAATAACAAGCATAGATGAAGATTCTATACAAAGAATAAAAGGTTGGCTGAACTCAGAACATAAGATAATTAAAAAGAAATCAAATTTTACTGGAGGAAAAATATGTTTTGTTTTGAGAATAGTTAGTCATAAAATATATAATGATCTTTTTAAATTAGGTTTATATCCAAATAAATCTCTTACAATAAATTTTCCAAAAGTTCCTAAGAAATATCTTGGTCACTTCATAAGAGGATACTTTGATGGAGACGGTTGTATTTATTTCGAAAAAAGTAAAGGTAAAATGAACCAATTAATTATAAAAAGAATACGTACAATATTTACAAGTGGGAGTAAAAAATTTCTTGAAAATATGTCTATCTTTTTACAGACAAAAGGACTCAGAAACGGCAAAATTTACTATAACAAGAGAGCCTTTCAGTTAAAATATCCAACGAGTGATTCTATTAAGATATTTAAGCTAATTTATAAAGGTACTAGCATTAATTCATTTTTTATGCGAAAATTCAACATATTCAAAGATTACTTTGAATTACGGCCACAAGTGGTTGATTTAACCATTAGAAGAATACTGGCTGACCACGTGGTGAAGTAGCTAACACAGCGGTCTGCAAAACCGCCATACGTGGGTGCAAATCCCACCGTGGTCTCAATCTCTTGTAAAAGAGAAATATAATACGCCGGGGTGGCGAAATTGGTAGACGCATCAGTCTTAGGAACTGAAGGGAGCAATCCTGTGGAGGTTCAAGTCCTCTCCCCGGCACAATATGAAAAAACTCTTTAGGTCTTGCCTAAAGAGTTTTTTCATATTGTGCCGGGGAGAAA
>JAIOQC010000035.1 GCA_021413565.1 Candidatus Nomurabacteria bacterium | reverse complement strand
TGCAAAATTTAAACTAATCCCGACTTTCGCCGGAACCCCGATGCAAGATCGGGACTTATAAATGTAATCGGCAAGCCTGATTTCATTTACATACCTATATGTTTAACACAACAAAGCATGAAACTAATACCAAAACATAAGCTAACTACTGAGATAAATGATACCACAAATCAACTAAATATACAATTGTTAGTAAGATCAGATTAGAAGATTTATTCTTCTTCTGCGTCCCCTACTACACCTGAAGATAAAGCATCAATAATTTTAGTGATGTTACCTTCCATAATTCCAGGAATATTTGACCAAGATTGTTTTATTCTATGGTCCGTAACTCTGTCTTGTGGGAAGTTGTAGGTACGGATTTTCTCACTGCGGTCAGCGGTACCAATTTGTGCTTTTCTGTCACCAGAATATTTTTTGGCATCTTCGGCGTCTTGTGCCATTTGGATTTTAGAAATGAGAATGCTCATTGCTTTTTCACGATTGCCAAGTTGGCTACGCTCAGATGTTGAACGTACGTCAATACCAGTGGGCTTGTGAATGAGTCGTACAGCAGTTTCCACTTTGTTCACATTTTGTCCACCTGCACCACCGGAGCGTGAATATTCCATTTCCAAATCTGCTGGATTAATTTCAATTTTATTCTTTTTGCGAATCGGTAAAATAGCAACAGATGCAGTCGATGTATGTATTCGGCCATTTTTTTCTGTTGCTGGAATTCTCTGTACACGATGCACGCCTGTCTCATAGCGAAGTAGTTTATAGACATCCTTACCTTTTATCTCAAGAGTATATTCATCTAGGTGTTTACTATTCCAGCCAGTATTATCAGCAAAGCGTTCATACATAGCAACTAATTCAATAGCAAATAATGATGCTTCATCTCCACCTGCACCAGCACGAACTTCTAAGACAATTTCATTTGGGAATTCCTCTTCCTCAGTATCTTTTTTCTGCATCTCTTCTAATTGTCTTTCGATGGCTTCTTTTTGGAAACGCAGATTTTGTAATTCTTCATCAGCTAAATCACGCAAGCTTTCATCGCTTGCGACCATTTCATTTACTTTTACTTCTTCATCCAAAAGACGTTGATATTCTTCTGCGAAATAACTTGTCTTATGATCTTTCTTTAATTTTTCTAAATCTAATTCCATATGTTTATTATAACAAAGAAAAGCATACCACGAAGGTATGCTTTTCTTGATAGTACTTATTTTTTCTTTTTAGTTGTTGTTGCAACAGCAGCACGCTTCTTGAATCGGTCAACACGTCCTGCTGTATCGAGGACTTTGTCATTACCAGTATAGAAAGGATGGCATTGACTGCAGATTTCGATATTGATTGCATCAAGTGATGAACCAACAAGAAAACTAGCACCGCATGCGCAAGTAACTTTTGAGGCACTATTGTATTTTGGGTGTATATCTTTCTTCATAAGTGCCTATAATAGCACGAGATTATTAGTTTTGCAACGGGTCAATCATGGTTCTTTGTATAGTTTCAGCTTTCTTCATCACAGAGTCTCCGTAGAAGCTATTTGCAGGTTTCTTATTGTCACATTTTCTACCAGAATAGTATCTACAAGCCGCATTACGCTCACTAGTAAAACTATCACCAGATGCTCCTAAATCTGTTAAATATAAGGCTGAAGCCATAAAAGCATCTTTTGGATACCATGGATCAGGAGTTTTTACTCCTAATGATTTAGCAATACGGTTTTTTAACAAAGACCATGTTGATGGTATGAACTGTGATGGACCCATAGCACCACCATAACCTCCACCACTAATTGGACAAGATACAAGTGTTTTGTAAGGATCACGCCCTAACGAAAGAGTAATTTCCATAAATGGCTTTGTGTCTCGTGTAGGCTTCATAACATTACTAAAAGCCTTACCGCTCTTTGAGCCAACACCTGCACCTGTATCCATATTGGTCACATAACAAGAACCTTGGTTAGCCCCAAGATTACTTTCTTGAGTTAATATTGCCAATAGAAATGCTGGTCGAATACCAGTTGAGATTTCTGCAGATTTAGCATATTCGTAGGCTTTGCCGAAAGGAATAGCAGAAACATCACGAAGACTAAATAGCATTGCCAGAATTTCAGATCGACGGGCTGCTTTGTCAGCAAGAACTTTTTGATAAGCTTTTTCTTTGTTTTTACTAATAGAAAGAAGTTTTTGTTTTTCAGATTCACTCAATTCAACTTGGCGTCTATCGTTTTCCATTTGAACCTTTGCATCTGTTTCTTGGTCTTTTTTTATTTCTAAATCTTTCTTTGCAGATTCAGTTTGTGTTTTGACTCCACGAATCTGGTCCACAGAAGCCTTGATACCTTTTTTCAAAGCAGCAAAAGCATCAATATCTCCATAAGCATCAGAAATTGTATCTTGAGATAATATGAGTGCCAAAAGTGATTTATCATCAATCTCTCTGTCCTTGCGAATAAGTTGTGCTAGGGATTCTTTTTCAGTTTCTATTTTTTCTGCGAGTGTTTGAATTGTCCTGTTCTTTTGTGTGATTTCCCCACCTAACTTTTTAATTAAAAGTGTCTTGGCCTGAATATTAAGTTTGGCTTTTTTGATTTGAGTTGTCAGTATGGCTATGTCACGAGAAATAGACACAGATTGACCTTTTTGGCCATCGAGTTCTTTTTGTTTTTGTGCTATTTCTTGTTCAAGATTAGCAAGTTCTGATTGTAGTCGTGCTCTATCTGCTTGTGCATTGTCGAGGACTTGGTCAGCTGATACTTGCGGAGTTAGTGTGTAGATTAATCCGTTAAAAGAAAATGTAATTATAAGAATAAATGAAAATATGTATCGTATGTATCGATGCATAAGACAAATTATAGCATAAATAAAGCCCACTTGCATGAAATGCAAGTGGGCTTTATTTTAAAGGGTGTAATTATTCAGTTGCTGTACCTTCAGCACTCTCTTGTTTGCCTTTCTTTTCAACTTCGATAGAAGACAAATCGGCTGGAGTGTCAGATTCAACCTTTTCAGCTTTTGCTGGTGCAACTAATGCAACAACTTCATCTGCGTCTGTAATAATTGTGACGCCTTTTGGTGCCACAATATCTTTGACGTGAATTTGATCATCTAGAGTTTGAAGTGATGAGATATCAACAATAATTGTATGAGGTAAGTCTTTTGGAAGTGCCTCAATAGAAATTTCATGAAGAACCTTCATTAGTGAACCAAGTCCTGCTTTTTCAGCCGGAGCTACGCCAGTAAATTCAAGTTCAACAACCACTTCAACAGGCTTATTCATATCAATCGCCAAGAAATCAATATGGATTGGGAATCCTTTGACAGGGTCAACTTGTACTTCATGAATTAGAACATCAATATTCTTACCATCAAGATTAAGTGCAACTGTACTTGATTCTCCAGCTGCTTTGAGCACTTTAATAAAATCGGTACTCGGTACGGAAATTGATGTATTTTCCACGCGAGCGCCATAAACGACTGCTGGTACCATACCGTTACTTCGTACGGATGCCAACTTGTCTGTCTTACTTCGCTTTGTTGCGGTTAATGTATGCATGGGAATGATAATAACATAAAACTCTCAATAAGACAATATGCTTATATCTTATGACTCAAATCGTGCTTTTCTTGGACAATATGACTCTTTATATACTCCATAGTTGCACCGACTTTCTTGCCAGGGTTGAAGATATTTTGTGGGTCGAAGATTTGTTTGGTTTTCTCAAATAGAGAATAGACGGCATTACCAAACATTTGTTGTAAAAATGGTGAACGAATAATACCATCATTATGCTCAGCAGTTGTTGAGCCTTTGTATTGCAATACAAGGTCGTAGACTTCAGCAGATAGGTTGATGATTATTTCTGAAGTTTGAGGGTCGCTGAAATCCATTAAAGGTATTATATGAAAGTTACCATTACCCGCATGACCTGCAATGGTGTATGTAATCGGATATTTCTTTAGAATAATATTTAATTTGGGTAGAAATTCTGGTAAGAACTCTGGTTGCACAATAATGTCATCAATAAATGGTGCTGTGTGTTTATTGGTAATGTGCTTGCGTAACAATGCAAAACTTTCTCGACGAATATCCCAATATTTTTCAGATTCAGATTCGGATTTTGTAATGCGTGTTTTGAACGGGAAAATTGTCAAATTTTTTACAAGTTCTTTTGCTTTAGTGTTTATTTCTTCTTCAGACTCACCTGCAAATTCAACAAGTAGAATTAATTTTGGCATACCAAATGTACTCATCATGAAAACTTCTGGCCAGAAACTCCACATAAATTTAATCATTTTCCAGAAACCTTTATTTTTGAAAAAGTCAGGGAAAAATCTAATTGCAAGTTTCATAGTGGCATCATCATAAGATTCCAAACTTTCAGGTTTGTAAGGTAATATTTTATCAACCAATTCACCAAGTTGTGAAATGTCTTTCATGAAAATAACAACTAATTTAGATGCTTTTTTTATTGCAACTAAATGCAAAGTTATTTTTGTAACAATTCCTAGTGTACCTTGCGAGCCAACAATAAGTTTTGTTAAATCAAATATTTCTTTTTCTTCATCCCAAACATTCCAAAGATAATAACCAGCAGAATTCTTTGATACCTGAGGTTTTGCAGTTTTTATTATTTGTTTGTTTTCATTGATAATTGCAAAGATGTTTTTATAGACCTCACCTTCAAAGTCACCCTGTGCGATTTTGGCGTAGAGTTCTTTTTTGTTTAATGGCTTAACTGTATATTCCCTACCGTCAGAGAAAATTACTTGAAGTTCTTTTATATAATCTTCAGTCTTGCCATAGTTGAGTGTTTTTTCACCTGCTGAATTGTTGCCCACCATACCACCGATAGCATTAATACTTTTTGAAGCCGTATAACATGGCAGGATTAGTCCTTTTTCTTTTGTGGCAATTTCAAAATCACGATAGTAACAACCAGGCTCAACAGTAGCAGTTCCTGTAATGATGACTTCATGAGCATTTGGGTATTTTGGAATTATTTGGAATGGTGCAACTTGTTCAACAGAATAAACCTTATTCATATGACGAGTAAAATCAATAATAATTGATTCACCGATTGCACCACCTGACATACAAGTACCAGCTGAACGTGGAGTTAAAGCAAGTTTTGGATATTTAATCTTGTTGTCTGATACCCATTTAACTAGATTTTTGAGGTCCTCTGTATTTTTAGGAAAAACTACTAATTCTGGTCGTACTTCAAGTAAACTTGCATCATGAGAATATGCAGTCAGCGTCACATCGCTATCCTCTATATCTCCCTTAAAAAATTTTTGTATTTCGTCTTTCATATAATAATGTATCTATTCTATAATTCTAACGAATCGTAGAATGCTTTTACCTCGTTTTGTAAGTTTGTGGCGAATCATATTACCCTCGCTTCTTTTTATTAATAAACCTGCAATTGCCATTTTATTGATATGAGCAGATATGTTCTTGAATTCTGATTTTAATTTGTCTGAAATTTCTTGTACCGACAATTCGGGTTTTTTATACAGAAGTTCAAGAATATCCAATCTATGATGATTTGCAAAGCCTTTAACTATTCTTTCCAATTCCCTATTTGTCTTTTGCATAAAATATTTCTATTCTATAATTCTAACGAATTGTAGAATAGTTTTCTTTGGATTGTAATTACTTAATTTGGTTAAAAAGTTTTAATCTATTTGTAACAACAACTTCCATTGCATCAATACCTGCTTGAGCAATTTTGTATGGAGTCATTTCGTTAGGATTATCAACTAGGAATTGTTTAACGGCTTGGGTATATGCGACACGGATTTCAGTATTAATATGGACTATTGCAATACCTGATGCGATACCACCAGTAAAGTCTTCATCACGTAATCCTGAGCCACCATGTAGGACCAACGGAATACCTGTATCATCTCTGATAATTTTAACTAATTCTGTGTTGATGTNTGATGTGTGGCTTGCCACTTTTTATAAGTCCATGAATACTGCCTACTGATGGAGCAAGTAAATCTATGCCTGTTGCTTCAACAAACTTTTTTGCTTCCTCTGGCGTAGTTAGGACTCCTGCACCTTCTGGAATTGTGTCTTTAATATTTGAACCAGACCCAATATATCCAATTTCTGCTTCGACGATTACATCACGACCACTTGCACGAGCGTATTCTACGCATTGTTTGGTGATGGCAACATTTTCTTCAAATGATTTATCAGCACAGTCAATAATAACTGCATCAAATCCAGCATCAATAGATGCTTTGACTCGTTCAAAACTATAATGATGGTCTGCATTTAAATAAATAGGATAAGAATCACGTTCTCGAAGTGCTCGTACAAGTGCGACGGCTTCAGTTCTACCTACAAAATCTTCTTCACCCTCAGATAGACCAATAATTATTGGAACATTGAGTTTTTTTGCTGAGTTATATACAGCATGGAGTCCTTCTAAATTTGAAATATTAAAATGACCAATAGCAGTTTTATTATTGCTCGCTTCTTGTATAACTTCTCTT
>JAIOQC010000034.1 GCA_021413565.1 Candidatus Nomurabacteria bacterium | reverse complement strand
TCCGAAGCCGGGGTGAATTTCAAAAAAGAAAGACACAATTGCACAGGCAAAAATTAAAAACAGAAATCAACGTATTCAAAATATTCGTGGAGCATTTCTAATTAATGAAAATGTTGATATTGCAGGTAGAACAATTATTGTGATTGATGATGTAACTACAACTGGTGGCACCTTAAAGGAAGCAATGAGTGTGTTGAAAAAAGGTGGTGCAAGAAAAGTCTACGGTTTTGCTGTGGCACATTAAAAATTATAATTATTTCCACAAATCCCAAACCATCGAGGCGATATTGCGTGGCTTACCCTCAAGAGCATAATAATGTAAATCAATAAATGGTAGTGTATTACATTCAATAATCCCCCATCTTTGAGATAGAGCATCTTTTGTTGGGTCTGGGATAATACAATCAAAACCCGCAATTTGTAAACCAGTCACGATAGCAGCCTTCTGTATAATTGGAATGAAACTCGGATGTAATTCATCAATCATCTCTTTAGTTACTCCGCCAAACAATCTCCCTTGGCGATGAGATAATTTCAGCAAAAAATCATTTGGTAAGATATCATCAATTTCAAAACCAAAGCGAGCAACATGGTCTTGCAACTCTATACTTATATTAATTAATCCTATGCGATTTGGACGATTTAAATTTTTTTCTTCAATCAATTCCCGAATAGTTTTTTGGCCATCACCTACTATAGAAGGAGGTATTCCTTGGTAAAATCCAGCAAGTACACCATCAACAACAGTCGCACGACATATAGAACCTTCTAAGTGCTCTTCAACAACTAAGTGTGCAGAAATTTGATTACTTATAGCAATAGCATTCTTAAATTGCTCAAGGTTACTAATGTTGGTAATAGTATGACGACCACGAGAACCGAGTTTAGGTTTAATAATGACTGGCATTGTTAAATTATCAAAAACACGCTCATGATTATTAAAACTTGGAAAAGATAATCCTACATATTTAGGTACAGGAATATTATGTTTAGATAATTCTCTTTTTAAAATAATTTTGTTATCCCAATCTTTTGAAAAATCAGTTAATCTTATAGGAAGACTCTCAAAATAAATAGTTTTACTAGGTAATGAAGCTCGATACCAATCCAATGGTCTATTACGAAAAATTATTTGTTGCATATCTATGCCACGACGCTGGGCTTCTTCCCAGATAACACGAGAACGAAATGAAGCAGATTTCTCAATATCAGAAGAAAACTTTGCTAGTCTCAAGAAAACAAGGGTTTTAAAAAGTCCTATAGGTATTAGTTCGGCAAAACGCTTCAAAAAAGCAGGAGTAATTTTACTCACAAATGCTGCATAAAATTCAAAAGCAGATGAAGCTAGGCTTTCTACATAATGTAAATTGTGATTTATTGGTGCATCTCCACAATAGGAGCAGGCAGAGTAATGTGAAGTTGGTTCAGTCATGTTAATTAAAAAGACAAAAGAGACAGCGGGCGCTGTCTCTTTTGTGGGGCGAAACAAATCACCTCTTAGTGTCCTCCTTTTATCATAAAATAATTCTAGATCACGCTATGCTTGTAAGCGACCTACAAAAGAAGTATACCATACACATATTTATAGGTAAACTAATTCCTCCAAAAAGTAAAGATATTAACCACAATTGAGGCTAAACCATTAACCATAGAATAAAGCCAAGGTGTTGATGGTTTTATAATAGGCTCATTATTTTCTACAATACCTGAATTTAGGCCTTCTTCTTTTTCTTTTGTATCATTTGCCTTGATTTTTAAGTCTTTTTTATTAGATATACTATTATTGGCAACACTTAATGTCTTTTGATTATCAATAGTAGAAACTTTCTGTGAAGTATTTACTGTTTCAGTTTTAATATTCTTGTTATTTTCCATAATTGGTGTTTCTACCTTCACAACAACTCCCATAAGAGCATTCCATGTTTTACCTAAAATAGCAGGAATAGCATAACTTGTAGCCCAAATACGATTCTCTAGTGTTTCTGTATCTTGCAAAACTGCACCATCTAGTGACTGTAGAGTGGTCAGATAATCAATTGGACTGTAATTATTTTTAGTCCATGAAAAACCCAAAACATTCATAGCCTGCACTGCCCAACTAGTCGAAAAGACATTCCCCCATCCACCATTACTTTCTTGAGAATTTTGTAAATATACTCCAGCATTTTGCATTGCATGGTTTACACCTTCAATAGATTTAAATGGATGCAGTGCTTGTATGGCTGCTGCTGTCATATCAACACTATCATTCCAAGAACCATTTGGTAATTGTTTAGAAATTACAAAAGAAATATCTTTAATTATAATTTCATCATTTGATGAATAACCAGAATTTGCCAATGGAATTAACGCAAAGATATCATCATTCACTAATTCCTTATCACCAAACTGCACACCATCAAAAGAATTAATAATTGAGCCAATATAATTAACTCCTTCAAAAGAATACGGGTTCTGTTTCAATGCAAGTAGTGCCATAACACGACGTTCATTGTCCGACAATACTTCACTTATTTTATTATTCAAACTTAAATATTTAATTAAACTCTCTTTATTGATACCACTTTCATCAAGAGTACCTGTTGCAATAGCAACCCAATCACTATAAAAAGTATTTTTACCAAATGAACCGTCTATATTTTGAATACTTTTTAAATAATTAATTGCATTTTTTATATCAAATTCTGGCTTCACAACAACAGGAGTCAGCATCGATATTGCTTGGGCATTGGCACCACCTCCCCCACCACCAGACGAAACGGTTGATGTGGAAAGTATAATTGTATTACTATTTATAAAACCTGTTTTTGCTCCTGAAACAGTGTAAACAGATACATTTGGAAATGATAGTAAATAGGTTCCATCATTTTCTACATTGTAAGACGTACCATTAACCACCACAGAACCTCCAGTTGCTGGGAGCCATTGTGGATTATAATTTGAATCCAGACTAAACTCTGTCAAAGTTAAAGTCACAGTATCACGCTGTGTTGGAGAAGAATTTGAAACAGTTAATTTTGTTGGATTGGTATTGTAATTAACCAATATACGCTCATTGGGAGATAAAGTATGCGCACTCAAAGAAGTACTTCCATAAGATAAATCACTAAACCATGCCCAGTAAATATTATTTGGATAATCATTTGATAGTCCACCTATTGAATTAAGAAATGCATCTGTACCGAACCAAGACCAAGTATTTGCTACACCAGACTGTAATACTGCGCAGTAAGCAGTCACAGACATCGTACCAGCATTATCACTATCGCAAGGAGTAACTGTAATATTTCCACTATAAAGTGAGCCTGTTGAAGTTTCAATATCTAAATAAATAGTTGTATCTGCGTAAACATTGGAAGTTGTGAACAAAGCCAATAA
>JAIOQC010000052.1 GCA_021413565.1 Candidatus Nomurabacteria bacterium | reverse complement strand
AGGATAGCGACCGATGATATCGACACAGAAATTATGGAATGTATGAATAGCGACGCGATAGGCATCGACTCCCAAGAGACCGATGAGACGCTTACGCATGTTCACTGCTGCTGAGTCGGTGAAGGTTAAACACAGGATATTGCCGGGGCGCATTTGGGTCTGGGCGAGGATATTAGCCACCCGTAAACTCAAAATTTGGGTCTTTCCTGAGCCAGGACCTGCCACAACCATAACAGGACCATCAATCGTGTCTACGGCCCGTTTTTGCTCATTATTGAGGCTTTTATATAGCTTTTCGAAGTGGGAGTTGGTGGGCATAAATATATCGTAATTTAGGCTTATTATACTATGAATTTCAGTAATAAAAAACATGATCAAAGTCTAGTTCTAAATATAGGCAATACATTAATCGATATGATGTTTCGTACCGAGTTAAAATGCGTAAAGTACTTTATACAGCCTATTATCTACTTATTTATCTCTATTTTTTCTTTATCGTTTCTTCATACCCTATCTGTATACTTATACTATGGATTCAAAAACATTCGCATTCATTGATGCCTCAAATTTATTTTACGGTGGAGAAAAATCACTTGGCTGGCGACTAGACTACAAGAAACTACTTCTATATCTTCGAGAAAAATATAATGTATCGACAGTATACTATTTTGGTGGAGTAGATATACATCATTTTGTATTCGACTATATACAACAAGAAAGTGTCTCGGTAGAAGAGATTGAGAAGTATTTGATTAATCATATTGCAACAACACAAGAACAATTACCCCCACACAAGTTACTGAGACTTAATCTTTACTTAAAACGTATTCAGTTTTATATGAAACTGAAAGAATTTGGCTACGAATTATTCTTAAAACCAGTGAAATCATATATTGGAACTAATGGGAAAACGGAAAGAAAAGCAAATTGTGATGTCGATATGACACTTCGTATGATCTGTGAACAATCAAACTTTAATCACGCCCTATTTCTTTCAGGTGACGGTGATTTTTTACCCGTACTCAAACTATTGCGAAAAAATAATAAAGAAATTACAATCCTTGCTCGTGCACCACGCACAGCAAAAGAAATAAAGAGATTTGCTGGAGACAAATTCAGAGATTTCGAGTATCTTCGAGAATTGCTTAAATACGATGAAAATACAGAACCTACTCCATAATGGCGAAAGGCACCCATATAGGATGCCTTTCAGGTCTAGTGAGTTTATTATAGCAAGTGGAAATAAGATGTCAAACCTCTATATTTAGCTACCATATAACCTATACGAGTTTCCGTACCGCTTGCTCATGCATTACGGCATGACTGCATCCATAAACAATGAATATATTCTTCCCTTCCTGCCAAAACTTTTCTATTTGCTGCAAGATATATTTGTCCCGAAGACCGGAGTCTTCCACCCGTGAGACTTCATTAATACGACTAAATGTTATTGTTGGATTAATAACGGTATCATAAAATTTAAAATCGTCTTTATTAAATTCTCGATTAAAGATTTTATTTTCAATCTCTGCCATATGTGCAATTGAGAAATCAAAGTCTGACCAACCACTGTGCCTGCGATCATTATCGAGATACGGTTTCATATAATCCTCAAAATTAGGTTTGGTGCCATGATGGCGATTCCATTGATGCACAACCTTAGCAAATTCATAGTAGGCAATTTCTTCTTTGCTAAAATTTTTGAGTAACTCTGCAAAGCGCATCTCTTCTGGTGGCTCAGGTGAAAATGTTTCAATATCCTCGTGAGTAGCGAGATAAGTTATCAAATGGGCCTCTGCACCCTTGGCAATTGCTTCAGCTTCCGAGTCAGATCGTGGTCGTTTCCCACCTTCAACCAATACAA
>JAIOQC010000051.1 GCA_021413565.1 Candidatus Nomurabacteria bacterium | reverse complement strand
GACAATACAAGCCCCCCAACAATTGCCAAACAACTTGAAATTGAAGCAATTAGTCCAATAATAAAACTAGTGGTTGGTGTAGTTCCTCCACCGATACCGAGATTAAGAATTCCTGATTTTTGAAGTATAAAGAAAAGTATTAAAAATACTAATCCAATTGGTAATGCCTTCCATATAATATCATCAGATTTTTCTTGAATAATATTTTTCTCAAGTGAAAGTGTGTATCCGTGAGATTTTATTTTGTCATTTAATGCTTGAACTAATTCTTCGGGATTCTTGTTGCTCGTTGTTTCAATATTAACAATTTCTTTTTTTAGATTTACATGAGTATTTTGAATATCATCTTGTTCATTGAGTATATCTTCAATTAATATTTTGCATGATGCACAATGAGTTCCTGTTACATGTAGGGTGTAGTTTTTCATAGTCAATTATAATTTCATACTTTTAATTCGTAATGAGTTCGACACTACTGACACACTTGAGAAGGCCATTGCAAGACCCGCAAAAACAGGATTCAGAAGCCAACCAAAGACTGGATAAAAAACTCCAGCTGCAAGTGGTATACCGATGATATTGTAGATAAATGCCCAGAAAAGATTTTGCTTGATACCACGCATAGTTATTTTTGAAAGTTTGATTGCTTTCACTAGTTTGGAGATGTCTCCTCCAAGAAGCGTGATACCTGCTGATTCTATTGCCACATCCGTGCCAGTGCCCATAGCGATGCCCACATCAGCCTGTGCAAGTGCTGGAGCATCATTCACGCCGTCACCTGCCATTGCCACAATGTGGCCTTGTGATTGTAGTTCTTTTATCTTTGCCAATTTATCTTGTGGTAGAACATGAGCAACAACATCATCAATATGAACGAGTGACGCTATGTGTTTCGATGCTTTCTCATCATCTCCGGTGAGCATAATTACTTTGATTCCAAGTTTATGCAAATCACTCACTGCTTGTTTTGATTGCTCTTTTATTTCATCTGCCACCATTACAAAACCAAGAACTTCTTTTTTTGTTGCCAGAATTACTGGAGTTTTACCTTGAGCAGTGTATTCTTCTAATTTAGAACTATCAAATTCAAGTCCGATATCTTGGATTAATTTTGTATTTCCAACAAAATATTCCAAACTATTTATTGACCCTTTTAATCCTTTTCCTTGCAAGCCCTCGAAGTTCGATACATCTTGAAGTAATATATTTTTCTCTTGTGCATAATTCACAATAGCATGAGCAATCGGATGTTCTGACTTTTTCTCGAGTGATGCAAGTATGGATATAAGTTCGTCATTTTTAAAAGTAGAGAAGTTTTGGATATCAACGAGAGTTGGTTTGCCGATAGTAATTGTTCCAGTTTTATCAACAATAACTGTGTCTACCTTGTGAAGTTTCTCAAGTGTTGCTGCATCTTTGATGAGGATTCCTTCGCGCGCTCCTTTGCCAACACCCACAATGATTGCAGTTGGTGTCGCTAAGCCTAAAGCACATGGACAAGCAATCACAAGAATTCCTACAAATGAAACAAGACCAAATGATAATGCCTGCGAGAACCCAAGTGTATTTGCACCAAACACTAGCCATGTACCTAGAGTGAGAAATGCAATGACAAGAACAATAGGTACAAAAATAGATGATATTTTATCAGCGAGAGCCTGAATCGGTGCTTTGCTACCTTGCGCTTCTTCTACCATTTTTATAATTTGGGCAAGTAGAGTTTCAGATCCAACTTTTGTTGCTTTGAATGTAAATGACCCGCTGGTATTTATTGTTCCTGCTACGACACTGTCACCGATTTTCTTTCCAGCTGGCATCGGCTCGCCTGTGACCATGGATTCATCAATATAAGACGAACCCTCGATAATAACTCCATCTACAGGTATCTTTGCTCCCGGCTTCACAATAATCGAGTCACCGTGGGTTACTTCACTCACAGGTACTTCAATTTCTTTTCCGTCACGAATTATCAATGCAGTCTTTGCTTGGAGATTTAGAAGTTTCTCAATAGCATCACCTGTCTTTATCTTTGAGCGAGATTCTAAGTATTTACCGAGTGCAATAAAAGTAATTACAATAATGGTAACATCATAATAAGTATGTTCAACATTTATAAAAGGTTTTAACACATCTTCAAATGCGGTTATAGCGAAACTATACAAATATGCAGAGACTGTACCAATACCTATTAGAGTATCCATGTTTGCTTTGCCATATCGAAGGAAACGATAGAATCCAAGAAGGTATGGTTTACCGATTACAAAGAGCATATATGTCGCCATCAAAGGCAACAGGTGGTGCAAAAATTCTGCTACAGTGTAGTTCATTTCAGATACCAGATTGTATTGTGCAAGGATATCCCAAGTCATTATAAAAAAACTAATAATTGCGATTGGAACTGCCGATAGGACACCTTGTCGCATACTAGCAACTTCTTCCAATTTTTCTTTCTTTGATTGATTTAGCCCCAGATGCTCTGCATGCTCGTTTTCACTCATTCCCATTTCTTTTGCAGTCATAGGTATGACCATAGAGTACCCCAGCGGTTCTAATTTTTTATTAAAAGATTCTGGACTTGTCTTACTAGGGTCAAAAGAAATCTTGGCGTTTTCTGTGCCATTATTTACAGAAATATCTTCTACTCCATCAATCTTTTTGACAGTTCTCTCAATGATACTTGCACATGAAGCACAATGCATTCCTTTTATTTTGTATGTTTTTTCTGTGGACATATTATTTTCGTTTTAATTGATATACTTTCAATACTTCCTTTTGTGCTTTTTCAACTTGACCTGAAGACATCTGGTGATGCACGCAATGACTAAGATGGTTCTCAAGAAGAAGGTCTTCTACGCCAGATAGTCCCTGCTTGACTGCAGAAGTCTGGGTGATTACATCAATACAATAAGTATCATTCTCTATTAATTTTTGTAATCCACGAACTTGCCCTTCAATAAGTTTTAAGCGACGAATTATTTTTACTTTGTCTTTATCATTTATATATTTCATGTGTTTATTATATACCCCCATGGGGTATAGGTCAATAGTTATAATTTGTGTGTATTTTTATTGAGTATAAATTGTTGTATAATAAAAGTATGAAAGAAGGATTCTATACAAAACCACCCCAAACACCTATTAAAGATGTGCTTGAACCAGAAGTGCAAGTATATATAGAGGAAAATTTTCCTCAAACTAATGATGATAATCTTCAAGAGGATTTGGCTTATAAGTTTGTGACAGATAGTAATTATTTAGATAAATTGCATGAAAATCAAAATATAGTAAAAGATGTTGAAAGAGATGCTGTAGGTGCCCTAGAAAAAGCACTAAATGATAAACTCAAACTCGGTGCACAGTTACAAATGCATCAAGATTTAAATGAACGAGTGGCTCAATTGCTAAATAAGTTAAAGAATATGGAATTAAAACCAAGTCAACATAAGGGGATTAATACTGGAACAGTAGAATTAAATAATCCTCCAATTGCTCGTTTATTTGAAAGACACATTGAAGATATCAAAAAGGAACTTCATTCTATTAGAAACGAAAAAATTAGTCCCCTAAGTGTGGGGGAATTGCTTGAGCAATACAATGAAGCCACAGAGCGATACAATACACTCAATAATATTCTTAAAAATTCAGAACCTGAGTTGAATTAATATACTTTGCTTGAAACCACTATTTATATACATTACCCGTGTATATTGACTTTTTGGGTTATTTGTGATATAGTCCAAAGGTAGAAGTTCTTTGATGTCTGATTGAAATTAATAGATTACCCAAGTTTCCTTGGGGATTTTGGGTAATCTATTAATTAACTAATCACTAAAAAACAATAATTATGTTAGAAGAAAACATACTCATGGAACCTCCTTTGTTTGAGTGTAACGCAGAAAAATTGTCCATTTGGGAAATCATGAAGACAAAGAAAGTTGTCTCTATGAAAATACTTTGCTTAGAAAAAGAAAAAAGTCTGCCATGGAAATGGTTGGATTCAAAATTAAAAAGAATAAAAACTTACGTTTTTATTCAAAAAAGCAAAGAGATTACCATTGATGACAGTAATGGTATATCTCTGTATTTTGAAAAAATCACGAGTACTTGCAGGGCTCGTTTTTGGAATTCAGAAGAGTTTCATAAATTGGGTGACGACATAGACGAGGACTCACTTACGAAGAGATACATTTTTGCTTTAATTGCACCGTATGAATTAATTTTCCACATTGGCAATTTAAAAGAGCTGAAATGGTTAGACGACCCAAAGTACATTCAAGATAATAAGGATTATCTAACTGAAAATTATTGGTAAATTTGTAAAGAGGCTTTGTATCAACAGAGCCTCTTTTTTCTTATTCAATAAGTTTTAATCTGTATGATATAATACATTTATGATTCTCTTTACAAAGCGTTTATTAAAAATAGAAAACCAAGCTAGAAACTTTTTTGAAAACTTCCCATTTATCCATGCATTTCTTGCTGGAATTGGAGTGGTTTTGTTTTGGCGTGGAGTTTGGGAGACTGCAGATAGTATGAAACTCAATTCGGAGTTATCTATAATCATTGGTGTTTTGATTTTAGGTGGTATTGGTTTGTTTTTGCAAACATTTGTTGGTAATACAATTATTATTAAAAATGTAGAAAAAGAGCAAAAGATGGAGCAATCTATAAAATCAGAGATTGAGAAAACACATCAAGATACTGAATCTGAAGAGGTAACTTTAGCGCAATTGGCTAAAAACATAGAAATGCTTAATGTAAAAATTGATAAACTTACTAAAGACAAAGAATCATAATTATTATTTAATTTTCTAAAATATGAATATCAATATAAAGGCAACTAACATAGAATTAACATCTGAAATACATGACTATGTGCTGAGTAAATTAGACAGATTGGATAAGTTTACAAAAGATACTTCAATCACTGGTTATGTTGAGATAGGTAGAACAACTAACCACCATAAACAAGGAGATATCTTTAAGGCAGAATTTGATGTAAATGTTGCAGGAGAAAGATTTTTTACACTAGCAGAAACTGAAGATTTGTTTACTGCCATTGATTCTGCAAAAGAAGATTTGGTTCGACGAATCACTCACTCAAAAGACCGCAAGCAAACACTCTTTAAGCGTGGGGCCAAGAGTGTCAAAAAGATGCTCAAAGGAATATCCAAGCGTAATCCATTTACTTCAAAATATTAAAATTAAAACCCAAGGCATTGCCTTGGGTTTTAATTTTTGTAATCCGTTTCTTTTTTGCCTTCAGGCACAACACGCTCAATTATAAACTTCTCATTCTCTAAGCGCGCTTTTGTTATTTTGATTCTCTTGTTATCTTTGAAAAAATAAATACCTGGCCAGCCCTCGAAAGCACGGTATTTATTGTAGTTTATATGGGCATCACCATTTGGGTCTATTTGTCCATCTTCTTTCTTGATTTTTGAACAATGAGTGGCCTTGGACTCGTCTTGTACTGAGGGTGTTATTTCTTTTGATTGAATTTTCGGTAGCAATGAAACTAGTAACTCTGCTCCAATTTCTATGAGTCTATTACGGAGAGTTTCTTTAGTGTCAGTTAGCCCTATGGATGCTTCTTGTTGGGCTAAAATTGCCCCTGAATCGAGCTTGAAAGCCATTTGTTGAATAGTGACACCTGTGACCGTATCACCACTTAAAAGTGCTTGTTCAACAGGGGATGCACCACGATATTTGGGCAATAGTGAATAGTGGATATTGATTGTTCCAAGTTCTGGTAAATCAATGAGAGTTTGAGGTAAGATTTTGCCATAAGCAACAACTATAAATAAATCACTGTTGTATTTTCTTAAATTATCAATGAATTCAATATCTAATTTCTCAGGTTTGAGGCAGGGAATATTATGAGTTTCTGCCCATACTGCAACTTGCGTACTTGTCATATGCATACCACGGCCTGATGGTCTGTCTGGCGAAGTGACAATTAGTGATGGTGTATATCCACTCTCAGCCAAAAGAGTAAGTGTCTCTGATGCAACATCTGGTGTTCCAAAAAATATAAAATTTATTTTTTCCATTTTATTTAAACTCATCTTCTGATAATCCTTCGTGCAAATCTTTGGCTTTGTCTATAAATAGTATGCCGTCGAGATGATCAGTTTCGTGTTGGAATATATGAGCCAGCAATCCAGTGCCTTCTTTTATGAATTTATTTCCATGTTCATCGTACGCTTCGATTGTTGCTTTGGTGGCACGACGAACTTTGCCGTAAATAGGACGAACAGATAGACAACCTTCATCCATTAATTTTCTATCTTTTGAAATCTTTTTAAAAACTGGATTGATAAAAACTAAGTCAGGATGAATCTCTTTTTCATTATGTATAGTTTTTTGACCTCGCATAAAATCAGAATTAAAAATTCTACCAGAAACAACAAAGATTCGCAGGGCTACAGCAATCTGTGGCGCAGCAATAGCCACGCCGTCGTCTTGGGCGTGCAAGGCTTTCTTCATATCTGCGAGTACTTTGTGGATTTTAGGTTTAGTAATACTTTCTACGGGAACCTCTTCCGCAATTTGTCGCAAAACTGGATGACCATTTTGAACAATTTCAATCATAGTTATTTGAGTTCTTTAATATACTCCAATAATTTTGGAAGTTTAACTGTCTCTTGGCAACGAGTATTCATATCACGGAAAATGACAGAATTCTCGAGTGCTTCTTTTTGTCCGAATATAATTACATAACGCATACCGAGTTTCTCTGCGACTGCAAGTTGTGCACCTAGGTTATCTTTTGAGATTGATTGGGCAATTGGCACTTTACCTTTTCTTAATATTTCAATTACATTTAGTGATTTGAGTTTCGCATCGAATCCTAGTTGAATAAAATATATTTTTGCTTTCTTGATTACACGAGGAGAGAGTTTTGCAAACCAAGGGGCTTCAACAACACGGTCAACTCCAATACTAGACCCAACTGCCGATACATCCTTCTTACTACCTAAACTACGAGCCAAATAGTCGTAGCGACCACCTGAAGCAATTGTAATCATACGAGGACTCTGGTCTGTTAGAACTTCTTCTTCAGCAGGAATCATAATTTCAAAAACAGTTCTAGTGTAATATGAAAGACCACGCACTAGGCATTTGTTGATAGTGTAAGGAATATCCATTTGCTCTAAATATTCTAGAACTTCTTTGAAGTGTTTTTTGCAATCAACACAAAGGTGTGAAAGGCAGTCTGGTGCATTACGATTCAATTCAATCGTCTTTTCTTCTTTTGAATCCAGAATTCGTAGGGGATTGACCTTCAATCTCTCACGGTCAATTGCTGGTAGGATATTTATATTCTTTTTATAGTAAGAAACTAATTCACGAATATATGAAGCACGACATACTTTGTCACCGATGGAATTAATATCAATAGACAGGTTCGGTGCGCCAGCTTCTTGCAATATAGTCCAAGCAGTTTTGATTACCAATGCATCGAGGATACTTTTGTCGCTACCTAAAACATCCATATCAAATTGCCAAAACTGACGATAGCGTCCTTTTTGAGGTTTGTCATGACGAAAAACTGGACCATAATTATAAAACAATAATGGTTGAGGAAGCGCTTGCATACCATGTTCAATATAACTACGCATTAATCCTGCAGTATGTTCAGGGCGAAGCGCTAGATGATCACCACCCTTAGTTTTCAGAGTGTACATCTCCTTGTCTATAATGTCAGTACCTTCACCAATAGAAGAAGTAAACACTTCTTCATTTTCAACAATCGGAGTGTCTATTGGTTTGAAACCATAGTAAACAGCAATCTCTTGAGCCTTTTCAAAAAAACCTTGAAAGTGATAATACTGTTCGTCGAGAATATCACGCATGCCTTTGACTGACACTAGAGGCTCTTTATTGTTTCTTTTCTTTTCAGTACTCATTCGGTTAGTGAGAAATGGTATTATTATTTCGCCATTTCTTATTTTTTAAGTTAATAACTTTTATAAAATAAGTCTATCTATTTTTTAATTGCACCTGGTAAGAATGATAATTCTTGTAATGGTAGAAGTCTCAAGTATGCTCGTCCAACCATCAGTTTTCTAGGAAGCAATCCCCACATTCTTGAATCAGAACTACGATTACGATTATCTCCCATAACAAAGTATTCCTCAGGTCCAATCGTGTAATTTGCTGTAGTGTGGAATGTCTCATCAATGTAAGGTTCTGATAATTTGAATCCTTCTTTGTTTTCGTCATTGTAAATTGTTACTACACCATTTGAAATATTTATTTTTTCATTTGGCATACCAATGATGCGTTTGATAAAAAATCTCTTTGTGTCGTTTGGGTAACGGAATATAACAACATCTCCACGACTAGGTCCACGCAGGATATATGATAGTTCATCAACAATTAAATATTGACCATCATGAAATGTTGGCACCATTGAATCACCAGACACGACGAATGGCTGTGCGATGAACAAGCGAATGGGGATAACGATAGCGAGGGCGAGTGAGGCAAATTTAACTAATTCCCAAGCACCATCAATATGCTCTTTGAATTTAGATTTCTTG
>JAIOQC010000014.1 GCA_021413565.1 Candidatus Nomurabacteria bacterium | reverse complement strand
TCCAAACGATTGCCAGCATCTTTACCAGAAATCCCCTGACCATTCATCCAAGTATCCATCAAGATTAAATGTGAATCAGTACCTCCAGAAATAATATGCCAACCAAGGCTTTGTAATTCTTTTACCAACACTTGAGCATTTTTAATAACTTGCTTTGCGTATTTTTTGAAGGCAGGTGTATTGGCTTCTTTTAGGGCAATGGCGACCCCTGCAATATTGTTCTCATGTGGACCACCAAAGAGCCCAGGAATAATCATCTTGTCGAGTTTCTTATCGAACTCTCTATTATCTTTTTTTACAAACAATAATGCTTGTCGTGGTCCACGAATACTCTTTTGTGTTGTTGTCATAAAAGAATCTGCATAAGGAAATGGTGATGGATATTCCCCACCAGCAACTAAACCAGCAAAATGCGACATATCAACATGTAATAATGCACCGCACTTGTTCGCAATTGCACGAAATTTCTTGAAATCAACAACACGAGGATAAGCAGTAAATCCGCAAACAATAATATCTGGCTTCTCAGCAATCGCAAGTTTTTCAAGCGCCTTATAATCAATCATTTCAGTTTTTGCGTCGAGTTCAAATTGCAGAGGTTTCCAAAGTTTGCCAGTCATAGAGAGTGGGTGTCCATGAGTTAAGTGTCCACCCGCTGTGAGTTTCATCCCCATTATCTTTCCACCAAGTAGAACCAATGCAGAATAAAGAGCGAAGTTTGCTGGACTACCAGAAAGCAATTGCGCATTTACATGCCACTGTGTCGGTTTTAATTTGAAAAGTTGTAACGCACGGTCAATACAAAGTTGCTCTACTTTATCGATAATTTCATTACCACCATAATATCTTCTACCTGGATATCCTTCTGCGTATTTATTTGTCAGAGTTGAACCGAGGGCTTGTAGAATATCTTTAGAGACATAGTTTTCAGATGCGATTAAGTTAATCACACTTTTCTGTCTTTTGTCTTCGGCATTTATGAGTTTCTCTACTTGTTTGTCTTGCATGAAATTTCAATAGTTAAGGATAATATCCTATATTTTAGCATGTTGAACAACAAAATAAAAACTGTATAATAAAACTATGAATAACTATCATGCAGACCTTGTATACCTTGACCTAATAGAGAGAATCCTAAAGGAAGGCACCAAGAAGACTGACCGTACAGGGACTGGTACACTCTCGCTTTTGGGTCATCAGATGCGTTTTGATTTAGCAAAAGGCTTCCCACTTCTCACAACAAAAAAGGTTCCCATCAAAGCAATTATCCATGAACTACTCTGGTTTTTGAATGGAGATAGCAATTTGAAATACTTGGCAGATAATAATGTTCATATTTGGGATGAATGGCCATATAAAGCGTATCTAATAAAAAACAATATAACAGTTCCAAAAACAGGAAGTGACGAATGGAATACTGGCATCAAAGAATTTATTGAGAAAATAAAAACAGACGAAAATTTTGCAAAAGATTATGGAAATTTGGGACCAATTTATGGCTACCAATGGCGAAACTGGCCAACACCAAATGGACAACATATCGATCAAATCAAAAATGTTATCGAACAGATTAAAAATACACCAGACTCTCGCCGACTTATCGTCTCTGCGTGGAATGTCGCTGATATTGATGAAATGGCAAAAGCAGGACTTCCCCCTTGTCACTGTCTCTTTCAATTCTATGTAGCCGACGGTAAACTTTCTTGCCAACTATACCAACGAAGTTGTGACACATTCCTAGGTGTACCATTCAACATTGCTTCATACGCTCTACTTGTAATGATTATCGCTCAAGTCACAGGACTTGAATTAGGAGAATTTGTTTGGACTGGTGGAGACGTACATTTGTATACAAATCACTTAGAACAAGCAGATTTACAATTGGCTCGCAAGAATGATATTCGCCCAATGCCTAAAATGACAATCAACCCTGACAAAAAGAACATCGAAGATTTTACAATTGATGATTTTGAACTTACTAACTATAATCCGCATGATGCTATAAAAGCACCAATTGCTGTCTAATATGATTCTCTCTCTTATATCAGCAGTTGCAAAGAATAATGTTATTGGTGGAGGTAATACTCTGCTATGGAATTTGCCTGCGGATATGAAACACTTCAGGGAAATCACCTCTTTACACACGGTTATAATGGGCAGAAAAACATTTGAGTCTATCGGCAGGACACTTCCAAACCGTCGCAACATAGTCATCACTCGTGATACAAACTATGTGCGTAGTGATATAGAAGTCGTAAACTCTCTTGAAGAAGCATTACGTCTGGCATCACTTGAACAAGGTAGAGATTTCGAAGAAAATCAAGATGAAGTAGAAGTATTTATCATAGGTGGAGGTGAGATATATAAACAATCAATAGAAAAAGCCAACAAACTATACATCACTGAAGTAGCCAAAGATTTCGAAGGCGACACACTCTTCCCTATTATAGATAAAAATATCTGGCAGGAAATAAAAAGAGAAAATCATGAGCCTGATGAAAAGAATCTAATTCCTTATTCATTCGTAGAATATACAAAAATATAAAAACCCCAACAATGTTGGGGTTTTTATATTATGGATCTATATCTGTCTTTACTCGAATAAAAATATCTTTACCATCTGGTGATTGAGATTTAATATATTTACGATTTTTATTAATCTCAATTTTTCTAACTATCTCATATTCCAAATCATAGCCGAGCTGTTCACACATACCAAGTAAAAATATTGCCACATCAGCAAATTCTTCAGCGACACCATCTTGATTTTTATTAAACTTTGAAAAAGCCTCAGACAATTCTTCGTGAGCACGACAAAAATCTAAGGCAATATCAGTAGTATTAAAACCTTTTTCAATTTTATTTCTTGCTACTTCTTTTTGTAGTTCTTTTAAATCAATCATCCCAGTATTAAAATTTAATTAATAATTTTTATCTCCATACCCCGTAATCAAAAATTTAATACGGGACAAGTGTATTACATATCTTTATAAGTCTCCATTTCGCCCAATATTTCAAATTCAATACCAGCTTCTTTGAAGATTTCTTTTGTACGACTTGAACTATGATAATCTTTGAGTGCTACGACTCGAACGATACCAGTATTAATAATACTTTGGCCACACTTATAACACGGTATCATTTTGCAATACAAAGTACTACCTTCTATAGCCTGCCCAACACGAGCAGCATTATTAATAGCATTTTGCTCCGCATGGGCAGTCCGAATACAATGACGAGAAGTAGTTCCGTCTTCTTGGGTAACAGTGTGCATTTCATGACCTGCTTCGTCACAATGAGGTAATCCAACTGGTGCACCAACATAGCCAGTAGAAACGATGCGTTTATTTAGAGTTATGACACAACCCGCTTTACCCCTATCGCAAGTTCCACGTGTTCCAACCATATCTGCCATTTGTAAAAAGTACTAATCCCAAGAAGGACGGATGTGAGGAGATTTGTCATTATTGTCTTGCATTTAATTATTATATTCTGTTTAAAGGAATAAGCAAACTAAACACCATCTGGGGCTTGGGCAAGTCTTAGTGTTACAGTTTTTTCTACACCTGCGGATAAGATTCTCAATTTAAGAGAATCACCAATATTATAACTACGAATTAGATAAGAGAAGTCGTGGTCAGCATCAATCTTCTGACCATTGATAGACAAGATAATATCGTTCTCAACAATACCTGCCTTGTCTGCAGGTGAACCAGCAATAACTGCCACTTCGCCATTTGGACCTTTCCCAACTAATACACCATAATCAACTGCTAGATTTTTTTTGATTTTCAAATCTGCCGTAACATTAACATAACGAACACCAATATACGGACGGATTATTTTGCCACTTTTCTTTACAGAATTAATTGCACTCTTTACAGAATTAATCGGCAGAGCAAAACCGATATTAGAAGAACCTTGGACAATCGCCACATTAATCCCTACAACTTCCCCTTTTAGATTCAATAATGGACCTCCAGAATTACCAGGATTAATTGCAGCATCTGTTTGAATAACTTTCTCAAGTCTTTCTGTCTGACCATAACTATCACCAGCATTTAGTGAGCGAGATAGCCCTGATACCACACCCGCAGAAACAGTATTTTTAAATTCACCCAAAGCATTACCAATAGCCACAACACTTTGACCAACTTCCAATACATCAGAGTCAGCCAATTCTAAGTATGGTAATCCTTTCGCTGTAATTTTCATAATGGCAACATCAAATAAAGTATCACGAGCCAAAACTGTGGCTTGATATTTCTTACCGTTATTTAACAGTACTTCATAGATAGCATCTTTACTCGCCACAACATGACGATTCGTCACAATCAGACCGTCTGAAGAAATGAGGAATCCTGAGCCACTACCAATTTCTTTTTTCTCAGTTCCGTCTTGAGTATAAACTGGAGTCTGCAAAGAAATCCCTGGGAATAACCCACCAAATGGATCATTTGCAGGATCAACTTGTTGATATGAGACACTATATTTAGGAACTTCTTTTGAAATAATAATCGAAACAAC
>JAIOQC010000013.1 GCA_021413565.1 Candidatus Nomurabacteria bacterium | reverse complement strand
AGACAGTGGTATGTATGACAATGGTATTGTCTACTACGGTTTCTCTGCTCAAAACGTTCAAGCATCACTCCCACAAGCAGTCTCAACTTCTTCAAACAATAAACTACAAATCTCTCAACTCACTCTTCTTGCTTCATCTATAAATGCTATTAAAGAATTGGATATTAAGGTGCAGGATATATTATCAAATCAAGGAAGCACTACAAACTTCGGTGAGTATGCTAGTTTATTTTTTACTGATACATTGCAAAAAGTTGAAAATAGTATGGCGTATATCAAAGGTATCGTTGTGGAAACATTGAAAGTTGGTAGTCCTACAAAGCGTACTGGTATCACTCTTTATGATGAAATAACAGGTGAGCCATATTGTCTCTCTGTTGCAAACGGTACCACAAAAACAACAGCAGGTGAGTGTGTCATCATCGAGCCAGCACCTGTAGTAGACAATCCTATTGTTGCAGAAAGTTGTAGTGACGGAATACAGAATCAAGACGAATCTGATATAGACACAGGAGGTATTTGCTTGCCAATACCCACCCCCACTTGTGCTGACGGAATTATGAATCAAGATGAGACAGGAATAGATGAAGGAGGTGTGTGTACTCCAGCCCCAGAGCCAACTCCTGAACCAACTCCAACTCCATAATTTTCTACCTCCCTAGGTCTTGCCTAGGGAGGTAGAATTGTTACAATAAAATCATGAGTTTACGAGATAAAAATTTAGTACCAAATGAATATTATCATATCTACAATCGTGGAAATGGTAAGAATAAAATTTTTCTTGATGAAGAGGATTATTCTCGGTTCATAAAACTTCTTTATCTTTGTAATTCAGAATATAAAATTAATTTTAGGGATTTGATTGTGAATAATAAAATAGATGCTTTTGATTTTGAAAGAGGAACTTCTCTTGTATCTGTGCTTGCTTGGGTACTTATGCCAAATCACTTTCATATCATTCTTATCTCCCCTAGGCAAGACCTAGGGGAGATTTATGATAATCCTATTGCAAAATTTATACAAAAAGTTCTAACTTCTTATTCTATGTATTTTAATAAAAAATACAAAAGAACAGGTTCATTGTTTGAGGGAAAATTTAAATCTAAACATATTGGTGAAGAAAATTATTTTAATTATATTTTTTCATACGTTCATTTAAATCCTATAAAATTAATTCAATCTGATTGGAAAGAAAATGGGATACAAGATATAAAAATATCAACAGAATATTTACAGAAATTTAAATATTCGAGTTTTCAGGATTATTTAAATATTTCTAGGAAAGAATCAAAAATAATTAATAAAGATTTATTACCAGAATATTTTCATTTAAATCACACTAAAGAGTTATTTGATTGGATTAAACAATCTCCCTAGGCAAGACCTAGGGAGATAGGGGTGCAGTATGTGGGTAATCAATACAGGACTTTGACTTACAAGCCTAAATCACGTATAATCTGCCTATTATGGATGAAATAAAGTATATAACTGAAGAAAAAAAGAAGGCATTATTTGAGGAAATTAATCATCTGAAAACAGTCAAACGCAAGGAAATTCTTGAAGCACTTGAATCAGCAAAAGCACTAGGTGATTTATCAGAAAATGCTGAATATCATCAAGCTCGTGAAGACCAAGGCAAGACCGAGGACCGTATTAATCAAATTGAATACATGTTGCAGTCAGCTGTAGTTGTAAAGAAGCATCACAGTACAAAAGTTGAAATTGGTACAACTGTTTCTGTGCGAAAAGAAAATTCAAAAGATACTATTACTTATAGTATTGTTGGTGCTGAAGAAGCAGATATGTCACAAAATAAAATTTCAAATAAATCACCCCTAGGTGAAGCGTTGTTTGGCAAATCAAAAGGGGATGTTATGAATATTACGACTCCGAAGGGTATCGTCAAATATACCCTAGTTGAAATCCAATAAATAAGGTTTTTCGATTTTGACGCATTTCGTCGTTGCAAACTCATTTACTCCTGCACTGTACAATGAGTACAGTTTAGTCGTAAGCCTCGTTTGCGCCTCGAACTGCATTCAAAATCGGAAAACCTTAGTATCCAAGTTGAACAATCTTTAGTATTATATTATATATGGCATCACTTGAAGAATTAAAACTAGTTCGTCTGCAGAAAAAAGAAGTACTCAAAGAACAGGGTATCAATCCGTATCCTGCTTTTGTTGAGCGTGATTGCACTATTGAAG
>JAIOQC010000003.1 GCA_021413565.1 Candidatus Nomurabacteria bacterium | reverse complement strand
ATTAAATAATGATAGATATGTAAAAATATTTATTAAATTACCAGCATGGTTTAAGGTTGAAACACCACTAGGTTCTTATAATCCAGACTGGGCTGTTGTTCTAAATAAAAACGGTGAAGATAAACTTTATTTTGTAATTGAAACTAAGGGTAGTATTTTATCTGAGAATTTAAGATATATTGAAGACTCTAAAATCAAGTGTGGAGAGAAACACTTTGAAGCGATAAATACGGGTATAAAATTCGAAAAGGCTGATAGTTACGACGGGTGGAGAAATAATAAATAGACCACACAATGAGTAAAGAAAATAAAAAAGAAATAGTATTTAAACCGTCATTTTTAATGGTTGGGAATGTTGGGTATTTATGGACTATTAGTAAGGCATATCTTGATGCAGTAAAAGAACTCAGTGTTAGTAATAGTAATAATTGTTATACAATAGAACTACTTAGTACGCAGTGCGTTGAAAATTTTCTTAAAGTTATTATAGCTTCTGAGATTTGTTTAAAAAATAAAGATTCAAGTGAGGATTGTATAAAAATGTTAATAGATAATTCTTTTCGAAAATTCGGTCACCGTTTAGATGACTTGTTTCGTGCAAATGCGGAAGTCATGAATAAAATGGGCATTGAAGATGTTAAAATCGAAAATTCAAATGGTTATATAAATGAATATAGAATTTTTTTTAAAGATGGTAAATATATTTACTTGAAGAATCTTGAATCTATACGATATGGAGCTTTTGCTTCAAAACCAAATCTTATAAATGGGTTTAACAATCCAAATCTTGTATCATTCCTTGATTCATTATCAATGATTGCTTTTGAAGAAAAGAGAGTAAAGTTTAATGAAATAAAATAATATATGGACGAAGAAACATTTGAAATAGCAAAAGATAATGATTTAAGTTTAGAGGAAGCAGAAGAACTTCAAGATTTTGTTGATGAGACAGGGCTTGATGTCGACGAAGCATTAGAAGTTTGGCAAGATTTGTAAAAGAATGATATAGTGTATTTACAACTGAATAGTTTGATCAAGAGTGGTGGTAGAGAATTGGCTCGATGACCCCACAGCAACCTGCAATTGTAAGGTGCTAAATCCAACCAGACACGAAAGTGTCAGGAAAGATGTGTTTGTGTCTAGTCCACACAAAAAATCTTTCCTCTTATTAGAGGAATTTTTTATTTATGAAGGTAGAAAAAACAGCAGTTGTCTCGTTGAATAATGATTTTAGATATTTTGCAGAAGTAATAGAATATTATGGTAGGTATTTTTACCAAGTTGACAATGTAGCAATAGAAATAAACAAGTATGAGTATGACAGAATGGTTGCTGGTCATTGGCATCGTCTTGCTTATTTTCACACAGTGCTGAAGTTGCATGTTGCAATCCAGAGGAAAAAAGAGGATAGTAATTTAAGAATAGAAAATACAGAAAGTAAATTGTCCTCAAATTATGAAACTGCACTCGGGGTCGCTAAAAGCTGGATACAATTCAATAAAGAATTGTGCGACGCAAAAGGATTTGTCGTTTCTTCCTATATAACCAACAAATCAACAGGTTTTAGTATTTCTAGTGGGGTTGCTTTGGAAAACGAAGCACTCATAAAAGATCTAGTTGATAAGATGCAGGTAGAAGAAAAGCTATCTTTGGCGGGCATATTTTCTGGGTTAGTTTCTAATAAAACAACGTAGCTTTACAATAAAATTTATGCTATAATACTAACATAGTTCTTTATTAAAAACATTGTAGTCCGAGCAAGCAAATCGGACCGTTTATATCTCCTTTAAATAGGTAGGCAAGTTGGGAAATCTGCGATGAGCCACAAGTTATAAATGACTAACTAGCGTTAAAGCGGTTGGGAGATTTCTATCAGTATGTCGTACTGGTGTAAATCTCTTAGTCGCTTTTTTGTTTGCCTAGTCTGCAACTAGGGCGTTAAGAGTATTAATAGTTATAATTAAATTAATATGATTTATACACAAAAAATACAAAACGCAATTCAATTCGCAATACAAACTCACGAAATAGACCAGAAACAAAAGAGAAAGGGTAAAGACGTGCCGTATATCACACATCCCCTAGCGTTAGGGCTCATACTGGCCTCTGCAGGGGCGAATGAGGACGTTATAGTAGCCGGAATACTGCATGACACCATAGAGGACAGCATTGAGGGAAAAAAGGTTACCAAAGAAATGATAGCCGAAGAGTTTGGTCAGAATGTATCTGATTTGGTCATAAGTGTAACCGAGCAAGACAAATCTCTATCTTGGGAAGAAAGAAAGGCTGAGGCACTAGAACATATTAAAACTTTCTCAAACGATTCTCTATTACTGAAATCAGCAGATATTATTGCGAACACTTCTGAGCTCCTTGATGATTATAAAAAAGAAGGAAAGGAGACATTCAAGAGGTTCAATGCCCCAAAAGAGAGAATTTTAAAAGGGTACATGGAATCAATTGATGCTCTTCTTAAGAAATGGTCTGAAAGTCCTTTGGTCAATGATCTAGAAAATATACTAGAGGGGATAAAAAGTATAGCAGAAATGGAAGAAGAAGTTGAATTTTATCTAAGCCCAGAAGTATTAAAGATACGACGAATAGTATATGTAGCTTGTGAAGATGAAGAAGGTTGTGGTTTTCTTGTGGAATTTAAGTTTCCTAATTGTACTTTTTTCTTCTGCAAAGAGCATAGAATGGGCTTCAACATAGACTTAAATACTGTTAATGATGCTGGAGTTGTATGTGAACTACATGGCAAAATGGAACAGTATAATGTCCTAACAGAAGACAACGTATGTCCAAGGTGTGAAAAAAATACTCTTGCCATACTATCAGCTGGAATTAATTAAAAGGTCTATAACAATATTCAAATACCAGAGAAAGAGTCCTCCTCCTTTAAAGAGTGTGGTGGATTATGGGTTTAGATCGAGTAAGTATATATAGATTTAAGATGCTTTTTGTGGTAAAAATAAGAAATGCAAATAGATTTTAAAAAAATTGACTTACCTTTTAAACCAGATCCAAATACGGCCATGCCTGTAATAGAGGTTCTTAATTCAAATCTCTTACTTAGTTTTGAATCTCACGAGCTTAATGATTATGATTTCAAAAATTTTAAAATAGCAAAAATTGAATTTGTAGACTGTTTGATTTATCGAATAGGATCTCCAAATGACGAAGGTTTTTATCTGTTTGGTGCTGATCCTAAAATAAATAATGATAGTATTTATTCTAAAAAAGCATTTCCTGATTTAGATTTCGATGCCTTTTATAAAGTAACAGGAGTAGATTGGAAAAACAACTTATTAGGAAATGGAACAAAGGTTCTTAATGGTCAGTATAAAGAAAAAGAGAACTTTAATCACTTTGTATTTTTTATGAAAGACGGGACTTTTGAATGTATAGCAAAAGAGTTTAATATAAAATAATTTATGTTTAATTTATTTAAAGTAACTTTTTTATCTTTGAAAATCAGCATATTTCTGCTATATTAGACGGATGTCATTATCTATTGGGATTGTAGGTTTGCCAAATGTCGGGAAGTCGACGCTGTTTAATGCGCTTACGAAAAAGTGTGTTCCGGCTGAGAATTACCCATTCTGTACGATAGACCCATCTGTCGGTATTGTTGCTGTGCCTGATGAAAGACTGTATAAACTCGCTGAATTTTCTAAAACAAATAGAACTATCCCTGCGGCTGTTGAATTTGTAGACATTGCAGGGCTTGTGGAAGGTGCAAGTAAAGGTGAAGGATTGGGTAATAAATTCCTAGCAAATATTCGTGAGACTGATGCGATACTACATATGGTTAGACTTTTTCCATTAACTGGTGGTGACAAAGAAATCGCTCATGTGTATGGTAGCGTTGACCCAATAAGAGATATTGCTGTTATTAATCTGGAACTGATATTGGCTGATTTTGAAACAGTCACAAAGAGATTGAATAATATTCAAAAAGACATAAGAAAAGGTGATAAAGAAGCAATTCTCGAAGAAAGTATTCTCAATCGCATTGAGAAAGTTTTGGAACTTGGCAAACTTGCCAATAGTATAGATTTCACTGAAGAAGAACAAAAGAAAGTGCGACAATTGAATTTGCTAACTAGTAAGCCAATGATTTATGGTTTGAATAAAAAAGCAGGCTCAAAAAATCTTGATGAAGAGAAGCCAGAATATTTCAAAGAAATGACTGATGAGATTATTGCAGGTGGTTCACAATTTATTTTAATTGATGCGAAGATTGAAGACGAACTCAAAGATTTCGAAGGAGAAGAAAAAGAAATTTTCCGCAAGGAACTCGGTGGTGAACATGATGGTATCAATGATTTAATCGGTGGGTGTTATAAACTTCTCGGGCTTGATACATATTTCACAACAGGGGTGGAAGAAACTCGTGCATGGACAATTACACACAGATTTCAAAGATAAATTTATTCGTGCAGAAGTAGTGTACTGGAGCGACTTACTCGATGCTGGTAGTTATGGTGAGGCTCGCTCAAAAGGCAAGGTGAGAACAGAAGGGAAGGAATATATCGTAAAAGACGGGGATGTGATTGAATTTAAGATATAAAAATGCTCCTTTCTTCAATTTAATTGATGAAAGGAGCATTTGATATTTTATTCTGGCATTACCCATACATTCCTAATATAAAGATTTAACGTATTCTGTTCTCCTAATAACTTTACCCATGTAACAATGGGTTCAAAAAAAAGATTTCCCGTATCGGCATACTCATTTTTTATCTTACTGGTATCAGTATCAGGCGGAAGTGTAGCGATAACACCTAAGCATTCATCATATCCTTTCGCTTTATACAACAATGGCACGATAGGAAAAGCATGCGGGATTTTAAAAAGAATGAAGCGTATTCCAGAATCTTCTTTTCGCACAATTATTTCTATTTCTTCATACCCTATGATCCTTATCTGTAATTCCGCAAACAATCCCTTTAGCAATTCTTGCTTGAAGGCAATTGCTTCTCTTGCAGTTTCTGAAAACTCAACAAATCTAGCTATATTTTCTTCTGTTGGATCCCAGACAATGTTGGAAGCTTTTCCTTCTTCTTTATGAGAAGGATGAATATCAACTTGCTTATCATTACCAATATTCCGTGAACCAGCGTAGTGATTTAATCCATTGTAATAAAGGCTTATACTGTTTTTACATTGGGAATCACCGCAAGAGCATCTTATGTGCAACAAAATTGTTCCTTTTGATTTTTTACGCTCTGCAAAAATCTGATAAGGACCTTTTGTTCGTGTAATCATATTGCCGTCGTAATTTGCAGCACTGAATTCTGGTGGGTTTTCTTTAAAGTTTAATACTATCATCTTGGATGGTTTATATTGTGAAAGAATTGGGCAATTTGTTAAAAGGTACATAGCCCATGTTTCATACCTCTATTGAGTGATTTTTACAAAATATTACCATTTTTTGTTATTAAGTCAATAGTATTTACGAACTATTCTTATTGTCATAGTAGTTGTCATATTAATAAAACTTCTCTTCGGAGGTTTCAATATAAGTTTCTAGACAAGGAAATTCATGATTGAATAATCGTGTGTTTTTTGATATAATATGAGCATGTTAAGAACAGTACTCATAATCATAATAGTAGTAGTAATCATTAAGTGGCTCTTCTAATCTCTATAGTTTTTGGCGTAATTTACATATGACAGATTTAACTAAACAAAAGTGCGTTCCTTGTGAAGGAAGTACAATACCTCTCAATAGAATAGAGGCTGAAGTAATGCTCAAGAATATAGAAGATTGGGTTCTTGCCTTTGATTCAAAAAGTATAAGTCGGAAATTTATCTTTTCTGATTTCAAGCGCGCATTGGCTTTTGTAAATAAAGTTGCCGAGATTGCAGAAGTAGAGCAACATCATCCTGATATTCATCTGATAGACTACAAGTTTGTTGAAGTTGTTTTATCTACTCATGCTATTGATGGATTATCTCAAAATGATTTCATTATGGCTGCAAAAATAAACGAATTATAATATGAAAACGCAATGGCAAACAATTGCAGATATACTAAACAAAGATGGAGTAGTAATTATTCCAACTGATACATTGTATGGCATTGTTGGTAGGGCTTCTTCAAAAAAAGCAGTTGAGCGTATTTATAAAATAAAAGGCCGTGAGAAAGGTAAACCTTGTATTGTGCTTATAACATCACTTGTAGAATTAGAGCAATTGGGTGTTCAAAAAATGACAGCCGAAAATCAATGGTATTTATTATTAAAGAAAATCTGGCCAGGGGCGGTGAGTGTGGTCTTGCCATCATCAAGTGAGAAATGGCGATATTTACACCGTGGTACAGGAGGAATTGCTTTTCGTATGGTAGGGAAGAAGAATCGCAATTTATATGACTTACTTCAGCAAACTGGTCCACTGGTAGCACCATCAGCAAATCCTCAAGGGCTCGCACCTGCTCGTACAGTCAAGGAAGCCGAGATGTATTTTAAGAATAAAGTAGATGCATATATAGACGGGAAATTAAATGATAAATCTCCGTCCACATTAGTTTCATTGCTTGGTTCAAAACCAAAAATATTAAGACAAGGTAGTGTTGATATTTATAAATAGAAAAATAATCCACTTAAGTGGATTATTTTTGATTTTTCTTTAGTTCGTCAATTTCTTTCATTAGTTTACTTAGTGTATCTTCGATACGATTGAGCATTGCATCTTCTGTGGAACGGTGAGTTGAAATTTCTTCCTCTTCTTCGTTGATTTCTTCGACATCTTTCTGAATCTCGTCGACATCTTCCTGAATTTCTTCAACATCTTTCTCAATTCCTTCGACATCTTCTTGAATCTCTTCCACATCTTTCTCAATACCCTCAACGTCTTCTTGAATTTCTTCAACATTTTCTTGAATGTCTTCGACATCTTGAGCAACTTCGAGCAATCGACGAGCCTGTATATTCATACTCATTTGAATAAAGATAGATAAGTAAATTGCTTCAAGAGAAACGATAGTTGTGACAACTAATAGAATCTTGTCGATAGCAACTCCCCAGAAATACAAAGTAAAAGCAATTGCAAAAAATGCTGTGTGCATCAATATTGAAGCCGAAGAACCCAGCCATTGTGTAGCACGGACAGCAGCTTGCTCTAAAGTATTCATTGGTTTTACTTTTTTGGCCTTCATATGATTGTTTTATTATACACCTATTTTCTGTTATACTCTATAGATATTACTATTTATCATTAATTGAGCACAAGGCCTAAGACCCCAAACTCCTAATCGTATGAATAACTCATATAGTCAATCAAAATTTTTTAAGATATCTCTCGTAGTCGCTATTATTATAGTAGTGAATCTATTCTTTAATTATAGTCTTTCTTTTATTTATAATGAACCCAATCATGAAGATTATGTAAAAACAACTCAAGTTGTAAAAAATATTAATAATCAAGAAGAATGTGTGGCAACTGGTGGTCAATGGAATGATTATGATGCAACATACGCTCCAAAGCCAGTTGATGGCACAACAGCTCTCAAAGGTTACTGTGATGTATTTTATACAAGTAATCTAGAATACCAAGCAGCTGTAAAAATATATGACCGCAATGTATTTATCGCCCTTGTTATACTCGGAATCATTTCAATTGTTGTGGGTGCATTTGTAACTATTTCAATTATCCCTGTGGCATTCTCATGGGCAGGTGTTTTATCTCTAATCATTGCATCTATGCGTTATTGGACTAGTGCTGATAAACTTTTGAAAGTTATTATTTTGGCATGTGCACTTGGGGCGCTGATTTGGGTAGCAATTAAAAAATTAGATAATCATAAATAGAGACGCTATGCAAATTATAATAACAAAAAAGTCTTGGTTAGGAGGACGAGGGGCCAGACATTTTTTCATAAAATAATTTGCCATACTTTAACATGAAAGAATACGACCATACAAAAATCGAAAAGAAATGGCAGAAAGAATGGGATACAACAGAAATCTACAAGACAGATTCTGCGACAACAAAAAAGAAATTTTATGTTCTGGATATGTTCCCTTATCCATCAGGAGCAGGACTTCATGTGGGTCACCCTCGTGGATATATAGGGAGCGATGTATATGCGCGTATGAAGCGTATGGCTGGATACAATGTCTTGCATCCAATGGGTTACGATGCTTTCGGTTTACCGGCTGAGCAGTATGCAATTGAACACAAGATTCATCCTAGTAATGCAGTTGCAATCAATGTGGCTACTTTCGAAAAACAACTCTCAATGATTGGTTTGTCTTATGATTGGTCTCGTAAAGTAAATACAACTGACCCTGCATACTATAAATGGACACAGTGGATATTTTTGGAAATATATAATTCTTGGTATGACAAATCAGCGTCTGCTAATAAAGCACGACCTATTTCTGAATTGATAGAAATATTTATAAAGAATGGTAATGCAAATATTGATGCAGTCTGTGATATTAATTTCAATATTGTCTTTACTGCGAGTGAATGGGTATCATACACAGAAGTTGAAAAAGAAAGTATCTTGATGAAATATCGCTTGGCTTATGAAGGTTATGCATTGGTAAACTGGTGTCCAAATCTCGGCACAGTATTGGCAAACGATGAAATAGTAGATGATAAAGACGGTAATCCTGTTTCAGAGCGTGGAGGACATCCTGTTGAAAAAGTACAAATGCGTCAGTGGTTTATGCGTATCACTGCTTATTCTGACAGACTTATCGATGGACTGGAAAATATAGAATGGTCTACACATATAAAAGAAATACAACGCAACTGGATAGGCAAGAGCGAAGGAAGTGAAATTAGTTTTAATATTAGAGTTGTTAAAAAGTTTTCTTCAGGTCCTCGGACGAGGGAGGACGAGGAACTAGACCATGAAGAAAATATTTTTAACAACTCCACCTCAATTAAAATCTTTACAACACGAGCAGATACAATCTTTGGTGCGACATATATGGTTCTTGCACCAGAGCATACATTAGTAGAAGAATTGTCAAACAGAATAGACAACCTACCAGAAGTCAAAGCGTATATCTTGAGTCTCAAAAATAAATCAGAAGCTGACCGTACAAAAAATGATAAGCGAGACAGGGAATTTGCTACCAAGTTTAATCTACCTATTGTCGACAAGCCATTAGTTGATGCAAAAGAAATTACAGAAAAAGTTGG
Source organism: Candidatus Nomurabacteria bacterium (assembly GCA_021413565.1). Taxonomy (GTDB): domain Bacteria; phylum Patescibacteriota; class Minisyncoccia; order Phycocordibacterales; family UBA9973; genus UBA8515. The sequence continues at coordinate 5,964 of JAIOQC010000003.1, read as the reverse complement.
AGGTAAGATTGTCACAAAATACAAAATGCGTGATGCGATTTTTGCTCGTCAGAGATACTGGGGTGAGCCGATACCACTTAAACATAATGCTGACGGTACAATTACAGCACTTGAAGAAAAAGATTTACCACTTGAATTACCAAATGTAGATTCTTATGAACCAATTGGAACTGGTGAATCTCCACTCGGTAGTGTTCCAAGTTGGGTAAAAGAAGGCTATGAGACAAATACAATGCCAGGGTGGGCGGGTAGTTCATGGTATTTCTTGCGATATATGGATCCAAATAATAATAATGCATTTGCAAGCGAGGAAGCACTCGAATACTGGAAAGATGTAGATATGTATGTTGGTGGGCAAGAGCATGCAACAGGGCATTTACTTTATTCACGTTTCTGGCACAAATTCTTATACGACCGTGGTCATGTGCCAACAGATGAGCCATTCAAAGTTCTACGAAATCAAGGATTAATTATTGCTTCTGACGGACGCAAGATGAGTAAGAGATGGGGTAATGTAGTAAACCCAGACGAGATAGTGAAAACTTATGGTGCTGATACTTTACGTGTCTACGAAATGTTTATGGGTCCTTTTGATCAAGCAGTTGCTTGGAATACACAAAGTATAATAGGCTCTCGTAGATTCTTGGAAAAAGTTTGGAAAGGTTCATCTTATGCACTTCAAAATAAAACACAACAAACACCTGAAGATTTAGAAAAAGAATTACACAAAACTATAAAAAAAGTTTCTGAAGATATTGAGACAATGAGTTTCAATACTGCGATTTCATCAATGATGATGCTTTCTAATCAAATTGAGAAATACAAAATAATTTCAATTTCAGATTATAAACTTTATTTACAAATCCTTGCACCATTTGCACCACATATTGCAGAAGAATTATGGAATTTATTGAATGGTGATGAAAATGGCCCATCTCTTCATATTTCTGGTTGGCCTATTTTTGATGAAAAGAAAATTATAGACGACACAATTATTGTAGTAGTTCAAGTAAATGGTAAAGTACGAACCCAGTTGTCAGTAGAATCAACAATTTCTGAAGAACAAATAAAAGAATTAGCATTAAAGGATAAAGTTGTCTTAGGTTGGATAGACGGTAAGGAAGTTAAGAAGATTATTTATGTAAAAGGTAGACTTGTGAGTATTGTTGTCTAGTATTTTTTATGCCTATTAGGTATAATAAAAACATTATTATATATAACGCAAAAAACAATGGAATCAAAAAAAGTATTATTTTTTAATAAATTGTCATTCGTAACTTTGTTCGCTACATTATTCGGTTCTTTATTCTTCTTTATCCCATACATGCCAGTAACTCTTGAGGCAAGTAAGGGCTTCCTGATGTCAGTTGGGTTGACTATGTCTCTATTTTTCTGGCTCGTTGCTAGATTAGGAGAAGGAAAGTTTACAATACCTCGTGATAGATTAATTCTTTTCGCAGGTGTCATTCCATTGGTTTTCTTTGTTGCGTCTTTGTTCTCTTCATCGTTATATATCTCCTTGTTTGGTAGAGGTTTTGAAATTGGAACTTTTGGCTCAATGCTAACTATGTTCATTCTATTCTTCCTATCAACAATGTATTTCCAAACAGAGAAACGCCTATGGTATTTCTTTGGCGGACTATTTTTAGGTTCATTGCTATTAGCAGTATTTCAATTATTTTATGTTTTTATAGGATTTGGTAAACTTCCTGGATTATTGCAAGGTATTTCATCTGGTAATCTTTTTGGTAGTTGGAATGATTTTGGATTATTCTTTGGTCTAGTTGTATTGTTGTCACTATTTACACTTGAATTTTTAAGAACTAAAGGCATATTTAAAATCGTACAATATTTTTTGATTGTTGTTGGTCTAGTATTCTTAATTATTTTGAATATTCCATTCGTATGGTTGCTCGTTGGATTATTTTCAATGATTTTGACTGTTTACAGTATCTCATTGCAAAAAGCAGGGATTTCTATGTCTTCGGAGCCAAATGATAAGCGTAAGTTTCCATTTGCTTCTTTGATTGTTTTATTTATTGCTTTGATTTTCCTTGTTGGCAGTAATTCTCTAGGTTCTCTAATTTCTCGTTATGTCAGTGTTTCTAATGTTGATGTTCGTCCATCTGTTTCTGCAACAGCGCAAGTCGCATATAAGGCGATTCGACATAATCCATTCTTTGGAACAGGTCCAAATACATTTGCTATTGACTGGGCAGCGTGGCAACCAAAAGGTATTGCTGAAACTATTTACTGGAATGTTGATTTCTCAAATGGCTTCGGTTTAATTCCTAGTTTTGTAGTAACCACAGGCTTGCTTGGAATTGCGTCATTCTTGTTGTTTATGGTTGTATTTCTGATTCGAGGAGTTCAGTCATTGCGTGTAGCAATGCAAGGAGCACTCTCTAATTACTTTATTGTGACAATGTTTATGATGTCAATTTATACATGGCTAACATTGATTTTCTACACTCCAAATATCGTAATGATTGCTTTGGCTTTTGCTTCAAGTGGTGCACTCATTAGTATTTTGGTTTACAAGAAAGTTATGCCAGTTGCGCACTTCTCATTCCTTAGTGATCCACGTAATAGCTTCTTCTCAATTCTCGGATTAATCGTATTGATGATTGCTACTCTTTCTACAACATATATTTACTCTGAAAAATTTGCTTCAGTTATTTACTTCTCAAAAGCTTTAGCAAACGATAATACAATGGAGTCATTGGTCAAATCAGAAAGTATGTTAAGTAATGCAATTTCTCTTGATAAAAACGATATTTATTATCGAACATTGTCGCAAGTTTATATTGCTCAAATTGGACTTATTATTACTGATAAAACACTATCATCTGACACACTCAAATCAAGTGTTCAACAGTTGGTGAATGCTTCTTCTCAGTCAGCAGGTCTAGCTGTTGCACAAAATCCTAAACAATATCTAAACTACATGAACCTTGGTAATGTTTACAGTGCACTCGTACCTCTGTCTGTTGTGAATAGTTACAAGAGTGCAGTTGTGGCTTATGAAAAAGCTCATGAATTGGCACCAAATAATCCTTCAATTCTGCTTGCTCGTGCATCATTAGAAGTTGCCAATAAGACCAAGGCTGAAGCTAGAAAGTTCATTGAACAAGCATTGGCCCTGAAGCCAGATTATACAGATGCAATCTTCTTGCTTGCTCAAATTGAAATAGACGAAGGAAATATTGCTGAAGCTATTAAACAAGCTGAATACGCAAGTTCTGTAGCACCAAATGATCCAACTGTGTTCTTTAAACTTGGATTACTAAGATACAGTAATTCTAACTTTGCAGGTTCTGTTAGTGCATTTGAGAGAGCAGTCATACTTGATCCATCATATTTGAATGCTAGATATTTCTTGGGTCAATCATACAAGAAGGTTGGTAGAACAAGTGATGCTTTGATTCAATTCAAAATATTAACTAAGATTGTCCCTGACAATCAAGACATTAAAGATGAAATTAATTCATTCTCTGATACAGTACCTAGTGATACAACTCCAGCACTTGAAACATCTTCAACTGTAAAAACTCCATTAGAATCAACACAATAAAATAATAACTCCATGGTGAATCGTATTCTGACATTTCTGAATAAAGAATTTAATGGAGTGAACGAAGCCGCCTTATTGCTTGGCGGTTTTGCTTTTGCTTCTCAATTATTAGGGCTTGTTCGTGATAGAACTATTGCTCATATAGTTGGCGCAGGTCCAATCTTGGATGTTTACTATGCCGCATTTCGTATTCCAGACTTCTTGTATTTATCAATAGCATCACTTGCTTCAATCACTGTCTTGATGCCATTTATAATGGACAAGATGAACTCAAAAGAAGAGGGAATGGCAAAAGCCAAAGCATTTATGAATAATGTTTTCTCGGCTTATATGCTATTTATGATTTGTATAAGCGTACTTATTGGTATATTTATGCCAGTCATTGCTAAAGTTATTGCCCCAGGTTTTTCTGAGGCACAAATGACACTGCTTGTTATGACAAGTCGCATTATGCTTTTTTCTCCTATTTTTATTGGACTTTCAAATTTAATTGGAACAATTACTCAGTTATATAAAAATTTCTTTATTTTCTCATTGTCTCCAATTTTTTATAATATTGGTATATTGTTTGGTATTATTTATTTGTACCAATATTTAGGTGTGTATGGCTTAGCCCTCGGTGTAATTCTTGGTGCATTAATGCATTTTATTGTCCAAGTTCCAATTGTGATTTCTCATGGTTTTTTCCCTAGATTTGTTTCAAAAATAGCATGGTTAGAAATTTGGAAAGTTGTGAAGCAATCATTACCTAGAACATTAGCATTGTCTTGTAATAGTTTAGCTTTCATAGCTTTGATTGCTATGGCTTCAGAATTAAAAGAAGGTTCAATCTCACTTTTTACTTTCTCTTACAATTTACAATCAGTACCTGTTGGTATTATTGGTATTTCATATGCTGTAGCAGCTTTTCCAGTATTAGTAAAATCATTTTCAGCAAAAGATATTGGTAATTTTATTTCTCACATAACTTCCGCTGCTCGTTCAATTATTTTCTGGTCATTACCAGTGATTGCTTTGATTGTTGTTTTACGTGCACAAATAGTTCGTGTTGTTTTAGGTTCTGATACTTTTTCTTGGATTGATACACGCCTAACTGCCGCCGCCGCCGCTTTATTTGTTTTATCTTTGGCAACACAATCATTGGTACTTTTGTTTGTACGTGGTTACTATGCATCAGGGAATACAAAGAAACCTCTTTTGATAAATGTTTCTTCTTCACTTGCGACTATTATTTTTGCTTATTTGCTTATTTATATATTCAAAGCATATCCACAAATATTAATTAATTTAGAAATATTGTTGCGAGTAAAAGATGTTCCTGGGACTATAATGCTTGCACTACCTATGGCGTATGCACTTGGTTCACTTTTGAATTTTATTTTAATCTGGGTAATGTTCCAAAAAGATTTTCTACACAATAAGTCATCTAAAATCTCAAAAACATTTATACAAAGTATTATTGGAGCATTTGTAATGGGTATAGTTGCTTATTTGGCCTTGTCATTATTTGATGATGTTTTTGTGATATCTACTGGTCTTGGAATATTTTTACAGGGTTTCTTTGCTGGTATTATTGGTATTAGTTTTGGAGTTTTGGCTCTGGCTTGGATGAGAAATCAAGAATTAATTGATATTGTTGATGTATTGAGTCATAAATTCTGGCGTAGTCGTGTATTGGCACCCGAACAAAAGGAATTGTAATTGCCTTTTGTTTTAAGGTTTTTTTTGCTAGTATAGGTCTATGGATATAAATTCTATTAGAAATTTCTCAATTATTGCTCATATTGACCACGGTAAATCAACACTTGCTGATCGGATGTTGGAAGTTACAGGTACTATTGAGGCACGCAAAATGAAGGATCAAGTTCTCGATTCGATGGAACTTGAGCGTGAGCGTGGTATTACGATCAAAATGCAACCAGTTCGTATGAATTATATGGTTGATGGTAAGCAATATGTACTTAATCTTATAGACACCCCAGGACACATAGATTTCTCTTACGAAGTTTCTCGAGCACTTAAAGCTGTTGAAGGGTCTATACTTTTGGTAGATTGTACACAGGGTGTACAAGCACAAACTCTTACAACCTTACAATTGGCTAGGGATTCTGGGCTCGTTATTATTCCCGTACTTTCCAAGGTTGATTCACCACTTGCACGTGTTGATGAAGTAAAAATGGAACTTGCACTCCTTCTTGATATTGATCCTGATACAATATTAGAAGTTTCTGGTAAAACTGGCCAAGGAGTTGATAATCTCCTCGTAGAACTGGTAAAAATAATTCCACCACCTCAGGTAGTAGAAGAAATTACTTCAGGACGAGCATTAGTATTTGATTTTAAATATGATAACCATCGTGGAGTCATAGTTTACGTGCGGGTGATAGATG
>JAIOQC010000002.1 GCA_021413565.1 Candidatus Nomurabacteria bacterium | reverse complement strand
CCTCCCTGGCGTACCGTGGGATCTGTATTTTAGTGCTGATGGCGCAGTCATTCATGGTGCCTATTGGCATGAAAACTTTGGCGAGAAATGGTCACATGGCTGTGTAAACCTTGCACCCGAGACAGCACGAATCCTCTATCAGTGGGTAGACGTTGGTGCTCCGGTAATTATCCAAGATTAAAGAGAATTCTTGTTGCCTTGATTATTTATCTTATTTTCTTTAGATAGTCTCTTCACAAGACAAGTTGTATAAAAAAGGTATACTAGTCCTATGCGACTCTATACCCCACCAAAAGCGAAACTTATTCCCAAAGAGGCAACCTGTGTCTTCACTGGTATTATTTATAGTGTCTATCAATGGCAACAAGAAGTATTCGATGGCTCAAAGAAAACATTTGAAATGCTCAAACGTGCAGATACCATACGTGTTATTGCTATTAAAGATGACAAGATAGTAATCGTCAAACAGGAACAGCCTCATGTTGGAAGCTTCATCGATATCCCAGGTGGAATGCATGATCACGAAGATGAAAATGAACTCGATGCAATTAAGCGGGAGCTTGTTGAAGAAACAGGACTTACCTTCCGCTCATGGAAAATGCTCAGTGCTGTACAAGTACAAAACAAAATTGAACAGTTTAGCTATATTTTCCTTGCCTATGATTTTGATACCCAAGTGGCACCAACACTCGACAGTGGTGAGAAAATTGAAGTACAGTATCTAACGCTTGATGAAATCAAAGGACTATTCACTAGTCCCGACGTTCGCTTCTTACCAAAAGACATTTTGGGGAAAGTTAATTCTGTTCAGGAATTAGTAGCATTACCAAGTTTGATATAATTAATATATGTACGAAGTTGAATTTAAAGTAGAACTGACTGAAGGAGAACGAGAGGCGTTGCTTATTGCTCTAAAAGCACATAACTTCCCTTTTGTGAAAGTAACTCCTCAAAATGATTATTACATCCAAGCGGATAAATCTCCTTTTGCTGATGGCTATGATTTGAAACGATATCGTGATGAAGGAGAGAAATATATCTATACGGAAAAGATCTGGGAAATGATTGATGGTCTCGCAGTCCGCAAAGAAATAGAACATGCTGTTTCAAAGGAAGAATTTACCACTGCTATTGCAAAAGCTCCTCAAGCAACGAAGATTAAAAAAGATCGTCACTGGTTTGCCGGTCAAAGCAACAGTACAAAGATTAGTATTACTGTTGATAGTGTGAAATTTGATCACTCACCTACCATGAGATACTTTATTGAAGCGGAAGTGGATATTGAGGATAAGGCGCAGGTTAAAGCAACCCATGCAATGATTAAGGAATTTCTTAAAGAGCTCTTGGACAAACCTGAAGTGATCGAAGCACCGGGAATGTTTACTATGGCATTTGAGAAGAGATAATATGAATATTCATCTTAACCTTTTACCATTCCAAGAAACGCTTCATGCCGACATGTGCGGACCAGCATCACTCAAGATTATTTTGAGCTACTATGGTATTGAGAAAACTGAATCAGAATTAGCGAAGCTTACCAATCTGATTCCAGGACTTGGAATTGATGATGTTTCAATTGTAAAGACAGCTGAGGAACTTGGTTTCAAAACAGAAATAAAGAATGAAAGTAGTTTGAAAGACATTGCAACTTGGCTTGAAAAAGGAGTACCCGTAATTGTTGACTGGTTTACACGTGGTCGTAGTGATTATTCTGATAGTGAAGTAGCAGATGGACATTATTCAGTTGTCTGTGGTCTTGATGATACTCATATCTATCTGCAAGATCCTGAGATTGGTAGCATACGCAAGATTGAACACAATGACTTTATGAAAGTTTGGTTTGATTTTAAAGGAAATGTGTTGAAATCAGATGAACTCATTATCCGACAAATCATTGCAATTTATAAATAAAAACATGAAAATCACCCGTCGTCAAACATTGTTAGTGGTATGGGCAGTGTCTATCGTTATTACTGGAGTGTTAGTACATCAAGCAACGGCTAGTACTGAACTTGGCTGGGCTGCAAGTCTTGCCCTCCTTGCAATGTCTCTTGGTGTTCCGCTTATGCGTGCATTTACTGAGTTTTCAAAGTAGTTCTAGAAAAAACTGATATCGTACAATATCAGTTTTTTTATTGGTCAATCTATTCATTTTATCTGACTTGGCATATACTAAAGTCATGAGACTGCACCACCTTACCCACTGGTATGAACGCTACGAACGATGGCTTTCACTGGCTGCCCTCGCTGGTGGTTTTCTCTTTGATGCATTAACTTTGAGCCGTATCGATGTCTTTTCAAACAATATTGGTATTCTGATCTACCTGTTTATTGCCCTGATCTGTATTGCCTGCATTAATGTCTACGAAAACAAAAAGCAGAATCTCTCGACTACCCTAGCCGCACGTATTCACTTCTGGCTGATTATTAGCATGCAATTTGCTTTTGGTGGATTGCTCGGCACATTCCTTATTCTTTACTTCCGTAGTGGGACACTCATTGCCAGCTGGCCATTTATTGCCCTACTGATTATCTTCTTTGCCTTTAATGAAATTTTAAACAAACTCTATACAAAGCTGGTCTTTCAAGTCGGCATGCTATTTATATCAATTTATTTATTCACTATTTTTCTTGTTCCGGTAATCATTCACCACATTGGCAATTGGGTATTTATTTTCAGTGGCCTTATCACTATTGCTGCTATTGCCCTCATTCTCTGGGGCCTATCATATATTGCCAACAATCGTTTCGTGGAAAACAAGCGAATGATTTTGATTAGCCTTGCCAGTTTGACCCTGATCATTAATATCCTCTATTTCACTAACCTAATTCCCCCGATTCCATTGGCGCTGAAAGAAACTGGTGTCTATCACTCAATTGCTCGCACCGGCACCGGCGACTATACGGTAACTGATGAAAAGCAAAGCTTCTGGCGATTCTTTAGTACCAGCAAATTGCTCCACTTCCTCCCAGGCAAACCAATCTATGCCTATAGCTCAATCTTTTCACCGAGCTATTTAAATACCCAAGTCATTCATGATTGGCAATACTATGATGAACAAAAAGAACAATGGATCAGCGAAACCAAGATTTCCCTTTCAATTATTGGTGGACGTGATAGTGGCTACCGGACCTATTCGGTAAAAGAAAATACACGCCCCGGCCTGTGGCGCGTCAATATCCTGACCCCATCAAATCAACTGATCGGTCGGATGAAATTTGAAGTTGAAATGGTTGATAGTGTACCTGAATTAATTACTAAAACCCTCTAATATGTATACCGATATTTCAAAACGACCGATTGCTATGACTGATCTTGAAACAAGTGGTGCGGTATTTGGTGAGCATGAGATTTTAGAAATTGGTCTAGTCTTGTTTGATCAACATACCTTTGAAATTATTGATACGCTTAATATAAAGATCAAACCTGAGCATATTGAAAATGCCGTCCCCGCAGCACTCGAGCGTAATGGGTACAAAGCAGAAAATTGGACTGATGCCA
>JAIOQC010000001.1 GCA_021413565.1 Candidatus Nomurabacteria bacterium | reverse complement strand
TTTCAATATATGTCTAGGTAAAGAAAAGGTTATCCTATCTGGCCATCTTGATGAGTGTAGTGATAAAGAAAGAATCTCTCATAAAATTTATAAAACAATCATTGCATTCACTAAGCCAGAAACATCGCTACCGATAGAAGTTCCAGTCTTGGAGAAATACACTGGCTATATGGTGGGGAATAACAAGAGTGGGATTGTTCAGATAGAGAAGAAATAATACCGTTGTTTTTAGTGGAAAATATGCTACTATAGAAAAGTTGTAGGGGATATTTGTTGGGATTTTGGTATACATGTTTTGGGGAGGATGCTTTTGTCGGGGTGTAGTATATCGGTAGTATACATGTTTTGGGAACATGTGGGCCGAGTTCGATTCTCGGCACCCCGACAAAAGTATTCTCCAGAGATCTGGGAGACCTCTGTGTTGCGTATCAATGTGGGCCGAGTTCGATTCTCGGCACCCCGACAGAGGAATTCTCAATTATGTTTTTAAATTATGTGAATTTATTTAATGCGGGATTAGTTTAGTGGTAGAACTACAGTTTTCCAAACTGTTGGCAAGAGTTCGATTCTCTTATCCCGCACACTCGAAAATATGTACTGCTTCTGTAAGAAGCGATAAGCGTACTTTAGGTCTATTATCCCGCACCACGAAAAAAGCTTTATTTATTTTATTGTAATTTATACAATGCTAACAACATACATTTATGCATTATCTAGTGTTTTAATAATTAGTCTTATTTCATTAGTAGGAGTTTTTTTTATTTCACTACAAGAGAAAACTTTAAAAAAATATATTGGCGTATTTATTAGTTTAGCAGTAGGTGCACTTCTCGGTGATGCATTTATTCATATTATTCCTGAAGCATTAACTCTATCTTCAAACATCACAATCACAAGTCTTTTGATAATTAGTGGTTTGTTAATATTTTTTACTCTGGAAAAGTTTCTGCACTGGCATCATCATCATGGTGAAGAAAATGAATTACCAAGTATTCATCCAACAGGGAAGTTGATTCTTGTTTCTGATGGCATACACAATGTTATTGATGGAATTATTATCGGTGCGAGTTTTCTTGTTAGTATACCTATTGGTATCGCAACGACACTTGCTGTGATTTTGCATGAAATACCACAAGAAATAGGGGACTTTGCAGTATTGTTACACTCAGGCTATTCGAAGACAAAAGCCTTATGGCTCAACTTCCTTTCAGCTTTGTTGGCTATTGTGGGGGTAGTATTGTCTTTGTTGTTAGGAAGTATTGTTGAATCTGCTATTGTTTGGATATTACCAATTGTAGCTGGTGGATTTATTTATATTGCTGTGGCTGATTTAATTCCAGAACTTCACAAACATGGAGGTAATAAAAGTTCTATTTCTCAAATAATTACTGTTGTTATTGGAGTCTTATTGATGTTTGCTTTAACATTAGTTGAATAATATGAAATAAAAATTACTAAGATATAAAAAAACCACCCATAGATAGAATAGGGTGGTTTTTTATTTGCTATGAAAATATTTTTTACCTTTTATTTAACAGCGTCTTTGAGAGCTTTCGCTGCTCGGAACTTTGGAACTTTTGTTGCAGCAACTTTAACCGCCTCACCTGTTTTTGGATTGCGAGCCATTCGAGCTGCACGATCCTTAACTGAGAAGATTCCAATTCCTGCGATTGATACTTCACCACCTTTTTTCAAAGTAGCGACAATTGCATCAAACATACCGTTCACAACTTCCTCAGCTTGTACTTTTGTACCGCCGAGTTTTTCGTGAACCCATTCTATTAGTGCTTGTTTATTCATCGATTTTCTTTCCTCAGATATTTCTTTTGAAAAATTTGAGAATACTATCTGAATAATATTCGACCGTTTTGTAAACGCGCCCCTTATATAGGAGTAATAGTATTATATACCAAGGTAATTTTAACACAAGTGCCGAGTATAAATTGACATATACAGATTTTATTCTATAAAAAATTCCTCTAAGCAAGGCTTAGGGGAATTTTTTTGTACTCATTTTTAATGACTTTCCTTTGCAATCTTGAAGTTTCGCATCGTAGCAAGTGCTGGACTCTCTTTAGAGTATTCATAGAAGTCCACATTATTGATTTTGCCTTCTCTTTGGAATTTGTCACGGATACGCTGGACGGTGTCATACACTTTGCCATATTGCCGTCTTGAATATTCAAGTCGTGGGTCATCTTGGTGATGGTCATAGTAGTCTCTAACACTCACGAGTTGCTCATACATCTGCTCAATTATCATATATTGGAATTTGTGGTCTTTTAGAGCATCTTCCTTGTTCTCTATATAGCATTTTGCCATCTCTTCCACGTCTTGACGGGATGCACCAATGATGAATTTAGGAGCAGAAATCTCTCTTTTTTCATGAGTATCTGGGTCCTCAAAGTATTTTATTGTTGGAATGCTTCCTGACTCTACATTCCTTTCCCACACAGTAGAAAGCTTGTTGTAGATATTTTTTTCTTGATGAGTAATAGTGAAATCAAAAGAAGCGGCAAGGTACTGTCCGGTTGTATGTTTCAGAACCGCATCTGCTCCAACTTTTAAATCATCAAAATCTGATGTCATGACTGCTTTGAATTCATCAAGCCAACCTTTATTAAGCTGGTCAACCACCATTGCTTGGAGCATTTCGCTTAATGCGAAACCACCCTCCTTTCTTTCTAGGTCATACAAGCCGTTTGAACTGTTTTGTTCGTCAATCTTGTTTCTTGTGCTAGATACATAGTCCTCATCCTTTTTGATGGATTCCTCAGTATATTTCTCTACTGATTTTGGATTATCAGCCATTGCCCCGATAAAATCTCTCGGGTCAGGCCTGTTGTCGTAAACATTTTGTAATTTACGCGCAAGAATAAGTTGATTCTCCATTTTATCAAGTATACTTTCTTGTTTTTCTATTTTAAAAAAGGATTCACTTGGCATATAGATATTATCTCGCAAATTCAACTATTCTATTTTCTCGAATCATAGTTACCTTTATTTCACCAGGGTAAGTGAGTTCTTGTTCGATTTTCTTGGCTATATCTCGAGCCATATTCTTGGCTTCAAGGTCGGTAACCTTTTCTGGAGTGACAAATATCCTTATTTCACGGCCTGCTGAGAGGGCATATGACTTATCAACACCTTCGAAACTCTTGGCCAATGCCTCTAAGTCTTGGAGTCTCTTGATGTAGTTTTCTACACTGTCACGACGAGCTCCTGGTCTACCACCTGAGATATGGTCAGCGGTCTGCACAATTACTGCTTCAATTGTTTCGTGAGGGCAGTCATCGTGGTGACTCTTCATTGAAGTGATAATGCGTGGGTCTGCACCAAATTTTTGCAAAATACGAATACCAATATCAATATGTGTACCTTGAACATCGTGGTCTAGGGCTTTACCGATATCGTGAACAAGGGCTCCGGCTTTAGCAATTTGGACATCAGCACCAAGTTCTTCTGCAAGCATTCCGGCAATATGTGCCATTTCTATTGAGTGTTGCAAAACATTTTGACCATAACTTGTGCGGAAGTATAATCTTCCAACAATAGCAGTTATTCGTGGGTCCAGATTGAATATTCCACATTCGTAAACTGCTTGGTCACCCTTATCCTTAATTATTTTGTTTATTTCTTCTTGTGCCTTCAAAACAACTTCTTCTATTTTGGCTGGTTGAATACGTCCATCGAGAATGAGATTTTCCAAAGCAAGTCGAGCAACTTGTCGGCGAACTGGATCAAATGATGATATAACAATTGCACCTGGTGTCTCATCAATAATGAGTTCAACTCCAGAGGCTCTTTCAAAAGCACGTATATTGCGACCTTCTTTGCCGATAATCTTGCCTTTAATATCATCATTTGGAATGTTGACTGAGGTTGTCATCATTTCACTGGCTGTTGATGAAGCTAGACGATTAATAGACGCTGAGAGTATGTCTTTTGCTCTGCGGTCGAGTTTCTCAACATTAGCACTTTCCATTTTCTGCATACGAACAAGCAAATCTTCTTCGTATTTTGTTTCGATATTTTTAAATAAGATTTCTCGAGCGTCTTCGCTTGATAAATGTGAGACTTTTTCAAGTTCTTTTTCTTTCTCTGCTTGCATGCCATCGACACGCTCTTTGATTTTCTTAACTTCTTCAACTTTCACTTTGATATTATCAACTTCACGGTCAATTTCCGTTTGTCGAGAATCAAGCATCTCTTCTTTTTTGATTAGACGATTTTCGACCTGTTTCCATTCTTCTTCTTTCTTTTTACCTTCTTGCACTGATTCATCAATACGGGCATCTGCCTTCTTTTTTGCTTCGTCGAGGATTTTTTGAGCCTCTTCTTTTGCGCCAAGTGTCATCTGCTTGATTTCAAGTTCCATTGAACCTTTCTTTCCAAGAGATATGATTAGACGCAAATAATATCCAATGCCTGTGCCTAAAGCCAGTGCGATTATAGATATGATTATTGCTGTTAATGTCATATAAGCGACAATGCAGCTTTATAAATAGTTATTCGAAAATCTTTCCCGAGAATTTCGGTTTAATTCTTTGGTTGGTATGTTGTGTACACAGATAAATTAAAATTCGTACGATACATAAAATTGAAAAGGGGATTGTGGGACTACCAGAGAAATGTTCTTTCTAAAACTTGCACTCTTCTAAACTGTTAAATTTCGATATTTTTATAATACCGTAAACAAGCGTTTTTGTCTATATAACTAAATTAGTTCAGAGGTAATGTTATTGAGAAGACACTGCCTTTGTCGCGGCCTGTTGAACTGGCTTCGATACTACCGTTGTGACGGCGGATGATTTCTTTGGCTAAATGCAAAGACAAGCCCATTCCATCAGTATTCATTTTTGTAGCCACA
>JAIOQC010000007.1:3823-11634 GCA_021413565.1 Candidatus Nomurabacteria bacterium | reverse complement strand
GAGATTTATTGAAAGAGGATTTGGCGGTATTAACTGTGCATTTGCGAACTCGTAAAGATATGTCTGATGTGGAAGCACATTGGGTCTTGATGGAAAGAATAGTTGAGATTCGTGATGAATTAAAAAAAGATACTTTAATTATTGGGAATGGTGATGTTTTAGATATTGCTGATGGAAAAAAGAAATGTGCTGAATCAGGTTGTGATGGTGCTATGCTAGGGCGTGCCATTTTTGGTAATCCATGGTTATTTAGTCCTGAGGCTGCAAATGGTGAAAAGCCAAGTATTGAAGTGAAATTAAAAGTCCTCATAGAGCACACAAAGTTATTTGAAGAAATGCTAGGTGGTCACAAAAATTTCGCTATTATGAAAAAGCATTACAAAGCCTATGTGAATGGCTTTGATGGAGCGAAAGAATTGAGAGTTAAATTGATGGATACCCAAAATGCATCTCAAGTTGAGACAATTATTAATGAATTCTTACATTAGAATATTTCTGGTATACTATGCAACATATGAAGAATGCGAATATCGCCCTCTATAGAAAGTATCGACCAAATCATTTTGATGATGTTGTTGGTCAGGACCATATTGTGAAAGCCATTTCAGGTAGTTTAGAGTCTGGCAAAGTTGCTCATGCTTATTTATTGTCTGGTCCACGAGGTACAGGAAAGACAACTGTTGCACGTATTATTGCTCACGAGTTGGGAACATCTCCAAATGATATTTATGAATTGGATGCCGCGAGTAATCGTGGTATTGATGATGTGCGTGATATTCGTGAGAGTGTTGCTACAATTCCATTTGATTCTAAATACAAGATTTATATATTAGATGAAGTTCATATGTTCACAAAAGATGCATGGAATGCTCTTTTGAAAACTATCGAGGAACCACCAGCGCATGTGATATTTATTCTTGCTACGACTGAAATAAATAAAGTTCCAGAGACTATTATTTCTCGTTGTCAGAGTTTTGTATTCAAGAAGCCAACTGATTCGATTTTGATGCAGGTGATTGTGCGTGTTGCACTTGAAGAAGGATATACATTAGAAGAAGGTGGGGCATCGTTAATTGCACTTCTTGCAAATGGAGCATTTCGAGATGCATTAGGAACTTTGCAAAAGGTTTTGTCATTTGCAAAAGGTAAAAAGATTAGCCTGAAAGATATTGAAGAAGTCACAGGAGCACCTAATTCTATTCTAGTAAATGATTATTTAAATGCATTGGCTACTTCTGACATAGAGATGGGCTATAAAGCGATTCGTACAGCAAGTGAGAATAATATTGAAATGGATGTATATTTGAAAATGATTTTAGCAAAATTACGATATGCTTTGATGCTTCGTTATGCACCTGCAACTATAAAATCTGTTGAGAGTTTGGTATCTGACGATGATTTGTCTTTTATTAAGAATCTAATTGCTTCAAAGCCTGAACATATCTCATCTACAACTCTCTCCATACTTCTTGATGCTTATCAGTCAATGAATACCTCTGTAATTGCCGAATTACCTTTAGAATTGTCATTGATAAAAATTTTAAATGGAAAAAAACAGTAAAATTTGGGATGTCATTGTGGTAGGTGGCGGAGCCAGCGGTATGATGGCTGCATCTGTAGCCGCTTCACTTGGCAAAAGTGTTCTTATTATAGAAAAGAATAAATCTTTAGGCGAGAAATTAAAGATTACTGGTGGAGGTAGATGTAATATTACCAATGGGGAAGAAGATATTCGTGTGTTCTTGTCGCACTATGGTGTTGCTGAGCAATTTTTGTATTCAGCTTTTTCTCGTTTTGGTGCGCCAGATACATTTTCATATTTTGAAAAGCGTGGACTACCATTAGTTATACAAGCCCGCAAAAGAGCATTTCCACATACAGAAAGAGCCATTGATGTTTATAATGTATTACAAAAAGAGTTGGATAAATACAAAGTCACAGTCAAGACACTTTCACAAGTTAAAAAGATTCATCATCATGATGGGCAAATTCAAAGTATTGAAACTCAAGCTGGTAAATTCTTTGCAAAGTCATACATCTTGGCAACTGGTGGAATGTCACACCCCGAAACTGGAGCAACAGGTGATGGTTTTGTATTTTTAAAAGACTTGGGACATTCTATAAAAGAACCAACGCCGTCAATTGTGCCTGTCGAAGTTAGTGATGCTTGGGTCAGACAACTTGCAGGAGTTTCTCTTTCTTTTATGAAGATTACATTTTTTCAAGACAATACATCACAAAAGACCAAAGCAAAGAAATTTTCAAAAACTGGTAAAGTCCTATTTACTCACTTTGGCTTATCTGGACCTTTGATTTTAAATAGTGCGACAAAAATAGGTGACTTTTTGCAAGAAGGACAAGTACAAGCCACTATTGATGCATATCCAGATACAAACCATGGAATGCTTGAAGATAGATTGATTAAATTGTTTGATGTCAATAAAAATAAAATATTGAGAACTGTGTTTAAGGAAATTGCACCCGAAGGAACTGCTCGTGTACTTGAGTCTGTAATGCCAGATGTTGATTTTGAAAAGAAAGTTCACAGTGTTACAAAAGAGCAAAGAAAGATAATTGTGCATACTCTCAAAGCATTACCACTTACTATTACGAATTTAATGGGCTATGACAGAGCGGTTGTTGCAGACGGGGGAGTTATCTTGTCTGAAGTTGATATGAAAACTATGCGCTCAAAACTTTTTGATAATTTATATGTGACTGGTGACCTCTTAAACATAAACCGCCCATCAGGCGGTTATGGATTACAACTTTGTTGGACATCTGGCTTTATTGCTGGAACTGAAGCATAAAATTTGTATTTAGATTTTTGCTTGTTTTCTGTAGATTGAGATTAGTGTATACATTAGACTCAAAACTAATGGCCCAATTAATATTCCAACAGGACCCATAAGCGATACTCCTCCTAGGATAGAAAATAGGATAAACATTGAAGGCATTTGAGTGTTCTTTGAGAGAATAAATGGTCCAAGTAAGTTATCAATCATACCGACTAATGCTACTGACCAAATCAACAATCCAAAGGCATATGAAGTCATTCCTGTTGCAAATAGGAATAGAATTGCAGGGATAGAAACAATTGATGTGCCGATAGTTGGAATAAATGACGCAATACCTGCTGCTACACCCCATAGGATTGCATTAGGCACACCGAATACTGCGAAGCCAATACCTGCGAGTACACCTTGGATTATGGCGATTAGGAATGTTCCTTTAATAATTTGATTAATTGAAATTCCTAGTTTTGTAAATATTTCATTAATAGTCTCTTCTGAAAGAGGGCAGATTAATGTAAAACTTTTTCTCCAATCCTTTCCATCTTTTAGTAAATAAAAGATTGCAAGAATTAAAAGCATAAACATTGCAATAATTTTAATTGTTGATGCAAAAAATCCTGTCACATTGTTTGATACTCCAGATACGAGTTCAGAAACTTTTGCACCGACATCCACCTTTACACCTTTAGGCAAAGCCTTGTTGATTGAATAACTCAGTGAATCAAATGAGCGATTTTTATTGCTCATAACTACAATTGAATTGTAAGCCGTTTTTGTTTGGTCAAATACTGCGCCACCAATAAAGAAAAGTGGAACACAAATAGCAATAATAAATATTGTGACTGTTAGAAATGATGAAAGCCAAGATATACCATGCGTCACTTTATTATTGAGCCATGCATAAATAGGATGTAGTACAACCGCAAATGAAGATGCCAGTACTAAGACGGTTATAAAAGGGAAGAATATCGCAACCATTATAATAGTAACTATTGCCAACAAGGCAAAGAAAAATATTTTCTCTATTGAAGATGTAATCATATAAGTCTATTGTAGCATAGCAATAGTTGAAAAATAAACATTTTTGAGGTATTCTTATATTGTTTTACATTCGGGGATCGTAATGGATCGCACGCTGACATACATCAGCATAGGCGATGGGTCAGACAGTGGGCCGACATTTAGGTATAATTAAATAATATTCGGGGATCGTCTAATGGTAGGACAGCGGCCTTTGAAGCCGTTAATTGGGGTTCGAATCCCTGTCCCCGAGCAATATAAAAAACGAGCAGTAATGCTCGTTTTTTATATTGCTCGGGGAAGTAAGTGGGATTACCCACTTACGACAGGGATTCGAAGACCTTTTCCTTATGAGAGTACTCACGAATGGAAAAGGTGTACAGAATCTGTAAGATTCGAAAAGCGTACTCGCGGTCCCTGTACCAAGCAAATAAAAAAAGAGGAGTTGAGATAAAAATCTCAACCCCTCTTACCTAGATACCCTGTGTAGTGATTTAAATTATTTAATTAAACCAAGTTGTTTCAATCTGTAATTTAAAAACTCCCCGGCTTTTTTAAATCTGAATTTTTCTTTTGGCTCACCAAATTGAATCAAAGGAAAAATATCAAAGTCAATTGGTTGATGATAAAAGAATGGAATTGAAAACCTTTCTTTATTCTCCTGACATACAACCCGGTGTAGTCCTGATTTGTAAAAACCATTTGTTAAATGTTGTAGCATATCTCCAACATTTATAATGATAAGATTAGGGTCTTCAATTGTAATAGGAATCCATCGTCCTTCATACCATAATTGTAAGCCAGGTTCTTTTGCCAGTAGTAAAGTTATCATATTAATGTCAGTATGCTTTGAAGCACACATCCCAACAACATTACCACCTTCTGTAATTGCTTCATCATCGTCTACAGGTTTTTGACCGGCAGGATAATGAATTCCACGCAATAAACTATAACCTTTGGAATTATCAGAACTTCTGAAAAAATCTTTAAATTCCTGAATAGATAAAGCTGTGTATTCCATAATCTCTTCTGCCAGGTTGTTAAACTGATTCCATAATTCTAAGGTGTCTTTCTTGAAGGTAGGTATTTCCATAATGAATGGAGTATCATCTGGGAAAACATGGAAAAAATGCTTTTCATCTGCCACCTTTGCGAATTCTCCAGTTTCAATCTTTGGTGGTGTATAACCAACCTGATAACCTTTTTCAGGAAATGAATAGGCCATCCTTTTTTCTAAAGAAAGTTCAGTTAGAAATTGTTTGAAACTATCTTCTCCTCTACGTATTGATGATATGTCCATACCATGGTTTTGTAGAAAGAAAAACCCTGTAGTTTTAAATGCTTCTCTCAACTTTGCTATTGCTGATGAAGGGTTGGTGATAAATTCAATCCGGTCTAATGTCTGAATTAAAGGTTCCATAACTATACTGTTTAAGTTTTAAATTAAATACAATTTTGCTCATATTACGATTTACTCAGTATTTGTCAATAATCTTGTTCCAACTTCGTCCCAGACGGAAATATCATAATCTGCTATAATAATACTCATGAAAATAATCGTCGCCTCAACAAACCCACAAAAGATTCAAGCAGTTTCTGATTTAGTCCCTAAATATGATTTCCTTGTTGGGTCGAGTATAGAAGGAATTAGTGTTCCATCTGGAGTATCTGACCAACCAAAATCTATTGAAGAGACAGTTCAAGGAGCAATTAATAGAGCCAAGTCTGCATTTAAAGATGCTGATTATAGTTTTGGAATTGAAAGTGGGCTGATGAATATTCCACAAACAAAAAGTGGAATTATGGATGTTTGTGTTTGCGCAATCTTTGATGGTAAAAATATACATCTCGGACTTTCATCTGCTTTTGAACCACCTCAAAAAATAGTAGACCTAATGCATAATAAAGGAATGAATATGTCTGACGCATGTTTAGAGGCTGGACTAACAACGAATCCTAAGTTAGGTGCTTCAGAAGGACTTATAGGAATTCTAACTCACGGCAGAATGGATAGACTTGCGTACACAACTCAGGCTGTGACAACTGCACTAATACATTTAGAGAATGCTCATTTGTTTGAAGTTAAAAATTAATCTTAGTATCATATATTTATGAAATGTATTGTTTTTGATATGGACGGTGTACTTTTTGATTCTTGTGCAATTGCAGAAGAATCTATTGTGCAACAATATCCTGATATTACGAAAGAACAACAAAAAGAAATTCTGGCTGGTAATTTCCACGAAGAATTAGCTAAATTGTCATTAGTTAAAAAATCAGAAACTGCAGAAGAAAAAGAAATACGTCAAATGCAATACGCGTATAATAAATCTCAATCATTAATGTATGAAGGTATGAGAGAAATGCTTTTTGATTTACATTCTTTGGGTCACAAAATAGCATTAAATACTTCTGCTTGGGACCGCAATTGTTTACCATTAATGGAACAGGCACAGATTCTACATCTGTTTGATTTTATGGGTACAGCTGAAATTTCAAAAAGTAAGGTTGAAAAGTTTTCTCTTATAAAAGAAAAATATTCTATTGAGAATCAAGATATGATTTTTATTACTGATACACTTGGCGATGTGCGTGAGGCTAAGATTGCAAATGTTCCTACTGTAGCTGTTACTTGGGGAGCACATAATGAAAGTTATTTTAAAAGAGAATTAAATGACAATTTAATTGCCGTTGTGAATACTGTTGATGAGCTTCGTACCTTTTTAGACTAATAGTAGTTTTCCCAGGTGTCCAACACCTGGGAAAGTATGATGTGGGTATTTATTCCCTATATAAAATTTACTCTATTGACACAATAGAACAATAGCGATATAGTTTTTGTATGAAAAACACAACAGGGATACTTTCAATACTGTTTGTACTAATCGGTTTCGCTATTTTAGGAGCACCTACTAAAACAGAAGCAGGTTTTAGTTGGTATGTCGGTATTGGAATTGGTGGTGGCAATGGCTACTATGGTTCTCCATACAGCTCTTATAGTCCTTATTATAATGGCTATGGTTCATATGGTAGTTATTATAATCCATACGGCTACAACGATGCTTATGGTTATTATTACAAACCAGTCTATGCTGATTACTCATCTCGTGGAGTTTACAATAATTTTTTAATCATTTTGTTGCGGCTTATCAATTGTGAGTGTTTCAATAGTAAGGGCATCACCTGTAATTCTCATAATGTCTTTATCTATTTTTTTGAATTCATTATTTGATTTATTGAAATGATTCACTGTTGTGGCGAGAGCATTGCCTAGTTTTTGATGAACTTCTTCATAAACGATTAAATGTGTTTTTAATTCACCAACACGCTTGATGATATCTTTGGCTGATTCTTCAATCTGCATTGCTTTGAGTCCTTGCAAGACTGTCTGCAAATATGCGAGGAATGAAGTAGGAGAAACGATGATGACTTTGTATTTACTCGCAGACCTTTGAATTAAATTCTCTGTGTCTTCAGTAATTGCTCCAATTTTATTTATTAATAAATCATAATAAATCGCTTCGTGAGGTATGAACATAAAAGCAAAGTCCATTGTATTGTATTGAGGTTGGATATATTTTGATGTCTCGACGATTCTCTCTTTCAAGTCGCTTACAAATAATTTCTCTAAGCGGTCTTTTTCTGCCTTATCATTTGTTTCAGAAATACGATTGTAATTTTCAAGAGAGAATTTTGAATCAATTGGAATTATTTTGTCTTTTACAAAAACCACAGCATCAGGAATCAAATCTTTTCCATCTTCACTTTTACCTAATTTGTATTGCATTTCATAAGAACCAGGGGGCATTGTGTTCTTCAACAATGTCTCAAGATAATATTCCCCGAGGACTCCTCGTTGTTTGGGATTCTTGAGAATATCTTGTAGATTCTTGAGTTGGTCAGCAAATGACACGACTTGCTTGTTGGTTTCGTCGAGTCTTGTAATCTTTTCTGTAATGTCGGCGACTATGCGGGAAGTCTCGGTGGACTGATAAC
>JAIOQC010000007.1:0-3807 GCA_021413565.1 Candidatus Nomurabacteria bacterium | reverse complement strand
TTTGAGTCTATTGTGCGACCAAGTTCATTAATCTGAGACAATAGAAGTTGCATACTTGCGTCGTTGTTTGTATTTTCTGTTTTTGGTTTACGCAAAAGTAATCCTATAACTAAGATGATAATGATTACTAAAGCAATGATAATTAATGTTGACATATTATTGTAATTTTCCTAAATGATATTTAAGTGTATAAATCCAATCTTCTTCATTGTCAGGATTTTGTTCTTTAGCACCGAGCATCCACTCGAGATATCCTCTGTCGATACTTACCACTTCAGCGACAGTTTTGCCATTGTATTTACCAAATGAAAACATATTCATTAGTGATGGGTGTGAAGAAATCTCAATCATTTTATCAATTGCACCATCGTGGTCTAGACTGTATTCCTTCATTGTTTTGTCGAGTAGTCTCTCGAATAATTTCTCAAGTACAAGAACATCTCCAAGTGCATCGTGTGCATCTGCTTCAATATCAATATCAAGATAGTATCTTAGGAATTGAAGTTTGTATTGAGGAATGACATTTTTTGTATCAAGCGCTCGAGCAACACGCAGTGTGCAGATAAATTGATAAGGAATAATATCTTCATGAGTAATAATTGCATAATCAAACTTTGCATTATGGGCAACCATTACAGATGTGGAATCTTCTAGCATTAATTTAATTGCACCGTAGTTGCTACTTTCTTTGAAGGGAACTTTGTCCGCAACATGCTTGTTGGTGATATGAGTGATTGCACTTGCTTCTGGTGGGATTGGAATTGGTGGCTTGAATAACTCACAAAAAGTCTCTGTGTCTGTTTTGAAAGCCAACTGACAGAGATAGTCATGTGCTGGCTCGTTACCTGTGGTTTCAGTATCTAGGAAAATAATCTTTTTCATTGTTTCATTTTAACATATATTTGGTATACTTATACATATGTCACTTCATGAACAAATAAAAGGGGAAATCAAGACGGCAATGATGGCAAAAGATGCTATTCGTCTGGATGTTATGCGAGGGCTTGTAACTGCATTTACAAATGAACTTGTAGCAACAAATCGTACGCCTACAGAGTTTCTAACTGATGAACAAACAGTTGCTGTTATTTCTCGTATTGCTAAACAGCGAAAGGATTCTATTGACCAATTTACTAAAGGTGGAAGAATGGATTTGGTGGAAAAAGAAGTAGCAGAGTTAAATATGCTAGAAGTGTATCTTCCAAAATTAATGTCAAAAGAAGAAGTTGAAAAGATTGTGAAAGATATTTATGAAAAGGAGAGTCCTGTTGATGCGTCAAAGAAAGGAATGTTTATGTCAGTTGTTATGAAAGAACTCAAAGGTAAGGCAGACGGCGCCATAGTCAAAGATGTTGTAGATTCATTATTTATATAATTTATTTTATGAGAATTATTTTACATTGGTTAATACTTTCAGTTGCCATCTGGGCAACAACTATTATTGTTTCTGGTATTGTAGTTAATCCTATTTGGGTTGCTCTTATTGCTGGAGCATGTTTAACATTGGTGAATATGTTTTTGCGACCAGTAATCAATATCTTGACTTTACCTTTGAATATTTTGACTCTTGGAATATTTTCTCTGTTTATTAACGGAGGAATACTTTGGTATCTAGGTTCTGGGGTTATTAAAGGTTTCTCTGTGACCACATATACAGCTGCATTTGTTGGTGCAGTTATTGTTTCAGTTTTGAACTGGATAATTACGAAACTTTTACGAATCTAAGATAGCATGTTTACTCTTAGTCACATACATAACTTTGTAGAGTTCCATTCTATTCTCGCCTATATTCTAATAGTAATTGGTGTTATCATAGAAGGAGAGATTATTGTGCTTCTTGCAGGTGTGTTTTCAGGACTAGGCTCTTTGAATTTTGCAATGGTGTTTATTATGGCTACAATTGGTGGTATTTTAAAATCTATTATTGGTTACAATATAGGATTGTATCTAAAGAGAAAACATTCTCATTTGATGCTTATCAAACAAGCAGAGCACAAGGTGAATTATTTCTTTCCTAGATTCAAGGAGAAACCTTTTTGGTCAGTCTTTCTAGCACGAGTACCAATTTGGGGATTACATTGGTTTACTATATTGTATTCTGGTTATAAAGAAATTGAGGTTCGGATTTTTGCGAAAGCAGAAATGTTATCACTGGTTTTATGGTCAGCCTCAATGATTGCAATTGGATACTTCTTCTCATTGACTGCACTTTCAATTAGTCATGATGTTCGAAAATTCGTGATTATTATCCTGGTGTGTTTTGTTGGATTTTTTATAATTGAAAAGATTGCTGCTTTTATTATTGAGTTATTAAGTTTTAAAAAGAAAACAGATTAAAATATCATGTCATTTTTTACAAAAAAGAAAATATTGGTTACACACAATGGTACATTTCATGCTGATGATGTTTTTGCGACGGCGACACTGTCGCTACTTCTTGACGGCAATATAAAAGTCATCCGTACTCGCGATCCGAAGATAATCGCTTCTGCTGATTATGTTTATGATGTCGGTGGAGAATATAATCTTTATAAAAATCTTTTTGACCACCATCAAAAAGGTGGCGCAGGGAAGCGAGAGAATGGCATTCCTTATGCGGCGTTCGGTCTCGTATGGAAGAGTTACGGAGCAGCAATATGCGGATCGCATGAATGGCGAAGTCGGACCGTATGTTGTTCAAGGTATTATCAATGCTTTTCGTCCTAGTTGGAAAGAGGATGAGGAATATGATAAACCATTTTTTGAAGTTGTTGCGTTCATGCGTACATTCCTTATAAGAAAAATAAAGAAAGCGAAAGATGGTATCGAAGCCGAATCTTTTATAAGGAAAGCTTATGAAGAAGCACAAGACAAAAGAGTAATTATTTTTGATGGTTATTATCCTTGGCGTCGTTTCTTGTTGGAGTATCCAGAACCACTATATGTAGTGTGCCCTAAGTCAGATAAGTGGAACGTATATTGTGTACCGAAAGAAAAGGAATCCTTTGACAATAGAAAGTCATTACCAGAAGCATGGGCAGGACTACGTGATGACGAATTGGCAAAAGTTACCGGTGTGCCTGATGCTGTATTTTGTCATAATGGTAGATTTCTTGCAGTCGCCAAATCAAAAGAAGGTGCACTAGAATTAGCACGCAAAGCTTTAGAAAATTAGGATTTTACCCCTTTCTACTTTATACTAACTACTTTCTACTTAATTATATGTTTATCGACGAAATTACAATTCATGCTGTGGGTGGCCGTGGTGGAGACGGTGTTGTTCGTTGGCGCCGTGAGAAGTTCATCGATAAAGGAGGTCCGAATGGTGGAGACGGTGGCCGTGGTGGCTCTGTTATTGCTATTGCCGTTTCTGATATTAATTTACTTTCAAAATACAAACACAAAAAAGAATTTAAAGCGACTCGTGGGGACGATGGTGCTGGGGGAAGTCGTCATGGTAAAGATGGTCAAGATTTGATTATTGAATTACCTGTGGGTTCTGTTATCACCAATATTGAAAGTGGTGGTAGTGTATCTCTTGAACATGCCGGACAAAAAGAGTTGTTGCTCAAAGGTGGTATGGGTGGTTGGGGCAATGAACAGTTCAAAACTTCAATTAATACAACTCCAACAAAAGCGACAAAAGGTAAATTGGGAGAGCAAGGACATTTCAAGATTGAACTTGAACTTTTTGCTGACATAGGTCTTATTGGATTGCCGAATGCAGGGAAGTCATCATTGCTTAATGCTGTGACCAATGCACATGCGAAAATTGGTAGTTATCAATTTACAACTTTAGATCCGAACCTTGGAGATTTCTATGGTCAT
>JAIOQC010000015.1 GCA_021413565.1 Candidatus Nomurabacteria bacterium | reverse complement strand
TATACTGCCTAAATGCAAAGTAAGACAACAAATAAGCCTATTAGTCGATATCTCGACGGCACTATCTATATATCCCACAAGGGTGTTGGGACAATCCGAGTCAAAGGACAGGAAGATACTGTTGAAGTTGCTCACAACTTTCTACATACAGCCTGCCATGGCGACACAGTGCGTGTCATGCTTTTACCTAAGTCCAAAGATGGCTCTCAAACAGGTCAGGTTTCAGAAATATTACGTCGTTCAAAAAAGGGATTCGCTGGTGTTCTTGAAAAAGAACATGATATGTATTTCTTGATACCAAGTGATTTAAAAATGTATTCAGATATTATAATTCCTGAAAATCAATTAAATGGTGCAAAAGTTGGACAGAAAATCTTTGTGACTATTACTGATTGGACTGATCACAAGAAAGCACCCATAGGAACTGTAGCCAAGATTCTTGGTATGCCAATGGAGCACAATGCAGAAATGGAAGCGATTGCCATGGAAAAAGGATTCGATGCACTCTTCCCACCTGATGTTGAAAAAGAAGCAGGAGAAATTGCAAAAGCTGGTATCACAGAAAAAGACATCAAAGACCGTCGTGATATGCGAGAAATTACAACATTTACTATTGACCCAGAAGATGCAAAGGATTTCGATGATGCTTTATCATTTCAGAAATTACCAAATGGTCACGTTGAAATTGGTATACATATCGCTGATGTTGCTCATTATGTTCGCGTTGGCACAGCTCTTGATGATGAGGCCCGCAGACGAGGTACTTCAGTTTATTTAGTTGACCGTACTATTCCAATGCTTCCAGAAGAATTATCTAATGGTTTATGTAGTTTAAATCCAAATGTTGACCGCCTAACATTCTCTTCAATTTTTGAAATGGATATGTCTGGTGTTGTTTATAATGAATGGTTTGGAAGAACTGTCATATATTCAGACAAGCGTTTTACTTATGAAGGTGCCCAGAAAGTCCTCGATGATAAAAAGGGTGAATTTTTTGAAGAACTCTCAATCCTCAATAGTATTGGTAAGAAATTACTAAAGAAAAGGTATGAGGACGGGGCTATATCTTTAGAACAAGAAGAAGTTAAATTCAAACTTGATGAGAACGGCATTCCACTGTCTGTTTATACAAAAGAGCGTGGTGACACCCATAAACTAATCGAAGAATTCATGCTATTGGCAAATCGCCGAGTTGCTGAACATATGTCAAAAATAAACAAAGGTAAGGGTGGAGTTTTTGTATATCGTATTCATGACACACCTAATAAAGAAAAGATGCAGGACTTGGTTACTTTCTTGAAAAGACTTGGCTATAATATGAAACTCAAAGATGGCATTATACCGTCAGAAGAAATTAATATATTAGTGGGCAAACTTGAACACAATCCATTGCGTGACACTGTCCATACACAGATTATTCGCACAATGGCAAAAGCCATTTATTCAACAAAAAATATTGGTCACTATGGGCTAGGATTTAAATTCTACACTCACTTCACTTCTCCAATCCGTCGGTATCCTGATGTAATTGTACACAGACTACTCGATTCTTTTTTGCGTAATGAATTAATACCTAAAGAGCGTTGGTTTGAATATGAACATATGAGTACTGAAGCATCTAATAGAGAAAAAGAAGCAGCTGAAGCCGAGCGTGCATCTATAAAATACAAACAAGTTGAATACATGTCGACTCGTATTGGTGAGACTTATGAAGGTCTGATTACTGGTGTCACTGAATGGGGCTTATACGTTGAAGACAAACAAACAAAATGCGAAGGTATGGTTCGTATGCGTGATCTCAAAGATGACTATTACACATTTGATAAAAAACACATGAGTATAAAAGGTTCGAAAACTCACAAAAAATACACTTTGGGTGATAAAGTAAAATTCAAAGTCATCAGTGCTGATAGAAATAAGAAAACTATCGACTATTCTCTGGTATAATACATGAATGAGTAAAAAATCTCTTTCACATCTGTTAGCATTTTCGGTATTAGGTATTGGTGCCATCTTTTTCTCGTTACAATTATCTGCATCATATGCAAAAGACGAATGGACGATAATCTCCAACCAAACAAAAGATACTGTATCTAATACAAATACTAAAATATATTTCGTTGGAGATATGATGCTTGACCGTAGTGTCAAAAAATCGGTTCAAAATAATTTTGCTGGAGACTATAACAAACTATTTGCTAATGTTGGTGAATTAAAAAATGCTGACATATTATTTGGCAACCTAGAGGGTCCCATTTCTGATGTTGGCAACAATGTGGGTAGTAAATATTCTTTTAGAATGGATACGGCCGTATTACCTGCACTTATAAATGCTGGTTTTGATGTTTTATCATTTGCTAACAATCATGTTGGAGACTGGAATATGGCAGCTTTCAAAGATACGCTCAAAAGACTATCAGGAAGTTCTATCTCTACAACCGGTGCAGGATTAAATAAAAACCAAGCTCAAACTCCCGTAATTATAGAAAAAAATGGTATTAAATTTGGCTTTCTTGGATTTTCTGATGTTGGACCACAATGGATGATGGCAAAAGAAAATTCGGCAGGTATTCTATTGGCCAATGATCCACGATTTTCAGAAATTATTAGTAATGCAAAAAAACAAGTTGATGTTTTAATTGTATCTTTTCACTGGGGTGAAGAATATAAAAAAATCCATAACAGTCGCCAAGAAAAATTAGCCTACAAAGCCATAGACAACGGTGCTGATATGATTATTGGACACCATCCACATGTATCACAAGATATAAAAACATATAAGGGTAAGACAATTGTTTACTCACTTGGAAATTTTATTTTTGATCAATACTTCTCAGAAGAAACAATGCACGGAATGCTCTTTGAAGCCACATTCGAAGGTTCAACCCTAAAAAATACTCACATAAGAACAATCGCATTGAATAAATCATACCAACCAGAAAAGATTTATGATGTTGCCACAACTAAAGAAGTATTGAGCATAAGGTCGAGAGAAAATGCCTGTCCTAAACCAAAAACTACCACTCCTTATGTAGATTATTCATATCTTGATGTTGGACAAGATGTAGCAATTCCAGAGAAAAATTATATACCAAAAGATTTAATTCTTGTGCCTAAAAGTATTTCAACTATTAATTTGTGTTTAAAAAAAGAAGCATCGGACGCCCTTGAAAGTATGATTGCTCAAGCCAAAAAAGATGGTTACAACATCAAGGCTTCTTCGGCTTTTAGGAGTTACGCAACACAGAAAATTATATTAGAACAAAATATTAAAAATGGTAATCCAAACGCAACTATTGCTGTTGCTAAGCCTGGATATTCAGAACATCAACTTGGAGTAGCAGTTGACATAACAGGCTCATCAATCAAAAATGCCTCAGCATCAAGTAAATTCCAAAATACAAAAGAAGCAGAATGGGTAGAAAAATTTGGACACGAATACGGTTTTATCCGTAGTTACCCAAAAGATAAACAAGATATTACTGGCTACATGTATGAAGCCTGGCACTATCGTTATGTAGGACTTCAATACGCAAAAGAAATTAAAGAAAGCGGGCAAACAATCAATCAGTTTTTAAAAGAAAAGAACTTAGAATAAGAGATATCAAACCTCTTTTGCTCTCCTTTGCTCGGAAATAAAAAATAAGCCGTGAACTTCTTCACGGCTTATTATATTTATTCAATTTTTGTTTTGGTTTCCCTAGTAATAGAATCCCAAAATTCATACCAATGATAAACAAACTTCGCACCAAAAATATATTGGCCAAAAGTATGTACATCACATAACACAATCTGCCTTATTCTTATCTCCAAAGACTCGATTTCTTTGTTTTTATCAGAAATTCTATCTTTCAGAGATTTTACAATAAAACCATCTCCATACCACTG
>JAIOQC010000004.1 GCA_021413565.1 Candidatus Nomurabacteria bacterium | reverse complement strand
GCCTTATTCTTATCTCTAAGGACTCCATTTCCTTTTTTTTATCAGAAATTCTACCTGCTAGAGATTTTATAACACACTCATTACTATGCCACATAGATTCAGATAAAGAGATTTCTGAACTTAATGTTTTTAATAATTTTGGTAAATCACGGTATTGAATTTCCAGTAATTTACTTTCCAGGGCAGATCTATTTAAATCTGTTCTGTACCCAGATATAATACATACAATAGTAAGTATTGTGACCGCTGAAACATAAAATAAATAATCTTGCAGAAAGAATGACATGATTACCATAATCACCAATAATCCTACAATCATCAATCTCTGCATTTTAAATTTAAAGAGCAACTGCTCTTGTAAATTTAGGTTGTCTTGATTTTCCATTATTTCAATTAATTTAGATTTTAGTTAAATCACACCAACCGAAAATACAGTTCTTGTGATTTAACCAAAATCCTCATAATCAAAAATGTAAAAGAACAACATCAATCTTTATATTATACCATACAAATACTTATTTTGTCAATGGTACTAATAAAACTACTTGGCGTAAACACTTGCATCCTGTAGACGAATTGAGAGTAATTTTGATACACCTGTAGCATCCATTGTTACCCCATAGAGTACTTGGGCACGAGACATTGTTTCTCTATTGTGAGTCACCACAACAAGTTGAGAATACTTTGAAAGGTTCTCAAGCATATTACCGTACTTACGAGAGTTTGCTTCATCTAGTGCTGCATCCGTCTCATCAAGGACTAGAAATGGTGGTGGATTCACTTGAGATATAGCAAAGAGTAACGCAATAGACGTCAAAGACCGCTCACCACCTGAAAGCATGTGCAAATCTTTTACTTTCTTTTGTGGGATATTAATATTAATCTCAATCCCCTGTTCAAACAAAACTTCACCATCATCTTCGACATCTGTTGCTAAATCAAGTTCGTCATTCTTTTTAACTTTTTTATTTTCAGTCACCACAGACAAATGTGCTCCACCTCCACCAAACATTAAAACGAAAAAGTCTTGAAATTGTTTATTTATTTTCTCAACACCTTCTTTGAATTGAACATCTAATGTTTCTTTGAGTTCAGAAATTAATACACGTAATGCTTCAATACCACTATTCAAATCATCAACTTCTTTTGCTAAGAAAGCATCACGTCCTTGGGTGTCTTCGTACTCTTTTAGTATTTCTGAACCATTACCAGTACCAGCATCTTCTAATTTGATTTTAATACGCTCAATTTTGCGTCTCAAATCATCTTGTACTTGCCTAACAATATCACCTTCAACATTCAACCGAGCATAATCAATAACCTCTCTACCAATTAAAACTCCTGCTTCAGCAAGTTCCATTTCAAAAGCATTCTTTATTATTGCAATTTTTTCTTCTTCAAAATGCAATGAGTGTATATTAGAAACAATCTCATTCTTTTGTCCAAGAAGTTCGTACAATGCCCTTTCACCATCACGCAAAGATGCTTGAGCTTCTTTCTCTTGATTACGCAAAACTTCAATAGTATTTGAAATAATTTTCTCTTTTTGAATGATTTCATCTAAATCAGAAACAATTTGGTCTCGAACCGTTTTCATTTCTTGATATTCTTGATTAATCTTTTCGTCTAAAACAGGAGTATTATTCTCTTTGGTTGAAATAGCCAAAATCCTTTCTTTCATTAAAGAAAGGATACGTACAATTTCTGGCAATTCTTGTGATTGCAATGCTTCATTTATACTATTCTCTAAATCAGAGATAACACCACGCCACTCTAATTCAGATATGACTTTTTCGGTAACTTCTGGCACACGAGATATTTGACGCTCAATACTATCTAGAGTTCCTTCAATACGACCGAGTTTACGAGTTAATTCCTCTTTTGCAATACGCAAACTCGCTATTTCATTTTCATTTTCTTTAATCTTCTTTATTTGTTCACTTTCAATATTTGCTTCAGACTTTTCTGATTGTAAAATAGCAATTTTATTCTCAATAGAGACAGATTGTTCTTCGAGAGATGCTTTAATGCGAGACAGTCTTGTTGTCTCACGGGCGATATAAGTTGCCTCAGATGAAAAATATGTTTTATACATATTACTCAACTCTTCACGCATTTCTTGTGCTTTTTCTATTTTTTCAACTTGTTTTTTTAAGAAATTCAAATGAGGTAAAACTTCGCGACGCTCAGCTGCCACCTCTTTCATATTTATGAGAGTCTTTTCTAATTTTCTTTCACTTTCTTTAATTCGATATTGATAAACTTTCAAACCAAGAGCATCTTCAATCATTATTCGTCTGTCTTTATTTGAAGCATTCAAAACACGGTCAGCCTCACCTTGTGAAATAATATGGTAACCAGAACTACCAATATTAACTGATGACAATAAATCATTTACATCTTTGAGTCGAACTTCTGTGCCATTGATACTATAAGTATTTACACCATCAGCAAAAACTTCTCGAGAAATAGAAATCTCATCATAATCTAAAGATACACCGAGCCCACTATTAGTAAAAGAAAAAATCTTTTTACTATTATCAAAAGTAATAGTAACTGATGCACGATTCAAAGAAGAGAGACTTTTTGAGCCCTTAAATATCAAGTCTACTCCCCCCTTACCACGCAAAGATTTGATTGATTGTTCACCAAGTACAAAACGAATAGACTCAACTATATTGGACTTACCAGAACCATTGGGACCAACTACACATGTAACAGGTGTAGTAAAATCTACGGTACTTTTTTTACCAAATGATTTGAAGCCCATTAATTCAATACTTTTTAATGTCATAATTGTCACCAGGTGTCCAACACCTGTATTACAGGTGTTGGACACCTGGGTAATTTAATCGAGCCATTCTTTAATTTCTAATGCAACGCGCGCAGCATCTTGTTCAGCTTCTTGTTTTGATTTACCTTTACCTTCTGCAATTCGGTCATCACCAAAAAATACTCCAATAGTAAAATGTTTATCATGATCAGGACCTGCTTCGTGTAATACTTTATATACTGGAGTAACACTTAGATATTCTTGAGCTTTTTCTTGAATCAAACTTTTTGCATCACGCCATAATTTCTTGGCGACAATTGTATCTATTTTACCAAACAAAGTTCGAGATATAAACTCACGAGCTACATTGTAACCAGCATCTAAATAAACAGCACCAACATATGCTTCATAAGTATTTGCCAGAATATAACTCCGAGCACGCCCTGCATCTTTGGCTTCACCTTTTGAAAGCAAGAGATACTCATTCATGCCAAGTTCCTGAGCAACTTCACCAATAATCACAGCATTTACTAAGGCTGAACGATAAGCCGTCAAATCTCCTTCATCACGGTCAGGATATTTATTGTATAAATAATCAGTCACAATCAATTCTAAAACAGCATCTCCTAGAAATTCTAAACGCTCATTGTGAGATACTTGCTCACCACTATTTTCATTTATATAAGAACGATGAATAAAAGCCTGTTCTAGTAGCTTCTTGTTGTTAAAAATTATATTGGTCTTTTTTTCAAATAGTGAGAAGTCAATCATAAATTAGTTGTTAGGTTTCAGTTTCTAGTTGCTAGTATTTATACTAGACCCTAAAAACTAGAACCTAATTTTTTGTTAGTATTTCAATTGCTTTGGTTAAAAGTGGAACCATATTTTCGTATATTTTCAAATTAGCAATTTCTTCTAATGGAAACCATCGTGCATCATCTAATCCACCAGTACCCTTTTCAAGAGTAATTGTGGAGTATGGTGATTCAGCAAGAAAGAAAACTACTTGTTTGCGAATTTTTCCTTTTTCAGGATGTGAAGCAATATATTCATTACGTCCGAGCAATTCCTTGATTTCAATATCCAAATCCATTTCTTCTTTTATTTCACGAATAGCACCTTGCTCTTCATCTTCACCCTCTTCAATACCACCTTTTGATAGAGTCCAGTAACCAAAAACATCGTGAACAAAAGCGAAATAAATATTACCCTCAGAACGAGCATAAACAATAGCACCAGCCTTTTTTTCAATTGGGAACTTGGCAGGGTCAGTTTCAAAGTGTTTATTCACTTTCTTTTTACCAACTTCATCCTTACCAGGCTCACCAATTTCTTTGTAAACACCACCTAGTACGCCGTTGATAAACTTACTTGAATTTTCTCCACCGAAACTTTTTGCAAGTTCGATAGATTCATTGATTGCTACTTTAGGAGGAACTTGTGCTCGGTCACCGAACAAAAGCTCATAGAGTCCTATGCGTAAAATATTTCTATCAACAAATGATATTTTATCAATTGGCCAATCAGGAGCAGCTTTCTCTATTATTTCATCAATGATTGCTTTTTTCTTGATTACTCCAGAAAAAAGTAGTGTCATAAATGACTCATCGTCTAGTCCCGGACCAAACTCTGCAATATTACGAACCAACATATCATCTGGATTTGCTTCTTTGTCGACAGCAAAATCCCACTCAAAGAGTGTTTGAAGAACAATTGAACGTGAAAGGTGCCTGTTTGCCATTTATAAGTTAAAAGTTACAAGTTATAAAGTGTATAAAGTTATAAAGTAAAGATAATCAGTACTTTACAACTTTATAAACTTTCGACTTTATAAACTACTTAGTATTCGCCTTCTTCTTTGCTTGCTTCTTTTCTACCTTTTTAACCACATCAAGAACCTTGCGTCCTCGGTAAAAACCACATGTCTTGCATACTACATGAGTCTCTTTCTGTGCTTGGCAGTGTGAGCAAGTCGCAAAACCCACAGCTTTTAGAGCGTGGTGGCTTCGGCGATTCCCTGTGTGGGATCGTGTATGTCTCATTCGTATTACCATATAGGTAGTATACCGATTTTTGCCTAAAATGCAAATATGCTATAGTAAAACAATATGGAAAACACAGAACAACTATCTCATATTCGACACACTCTCGCCCATCTTTTAGCGCAGGCTGTCCAAGAGCATTACCCAAACGCACAACTCACCCTTGGTCCTGCTGTAGACAATGGATTTTATTATGATATTGATTTTGGTATAGATGTGGCGACTTCTGACGATTTATCTAAAATCGAAAAGACTATGAAAAAGAATCTATCCAAATGGACAGAATTCTCACACAAAGAAGTATCTAAAGACGAGGCTCTGGAAATTTTCTCTGGAAATACTTATAAAGCTGAGTTGATAAATGAAATTGCAGAGCGTGGAGAAGTTATTACGCTCTACACTTGTGGAGGATTTACTGATTTGTGTCGTGGGGGTCACGCTCTAAATCCAAGCAAAGAAATACCGAATGATTCATTTATTCTTGACCGTGTCGCTGGTGCTTACTGGCGTGGTGATGAAAAAAACAAAATGCTTACTCGTATTTATGGACTTGCATTTGAAAATAAAACTACACTTGATGCATATATTCTACAACAAGAAGAAGCAAAGAAGCGTGACCATCGCAAACTCGGCAAAGAATTAGAACTCTTTACTGTTATTGATGATATTGGAGCAGGACTTCCTTTGTTTTATCCAAAAGGTGCAATTATGCGTCGTACTATTGAAAATTTCATACAAGAAATACAAGAACGTCGTGGATTCTTACCTATTTGGATTCCTCATATTACTAAAGGTAAACTTTATGAGATTTCAGGACACTTAGATAAATACGATGCCATGTATTCACC
>JAIOQC010000100.1 GCA_021413565.1 Candidatus Nomurabacteria bacterium | reverse complement strand
GAAGCAGCGTCGATTGTTACGCGAATTTCACAAGTTGTGTTATCAGCTCCACAAGCACCAGGTGTAGTACTACCATTTTGGAATTCCATGAATGCATTAACTTGCAAACCTGTTTCTGAGTTCCAAAGAGTAGGACTTGTTAGAGTTGGGGCTAGTGATTTTGTAACTTCAAACATTGCTTGTTTCCAAGCGATTGTTCCTGTGCCATTAGTAGAAACTGTAAACTTAGCGATTACCATTTCACTAACTGACAAAGAAGTGTTTGGAAGAGCAAGGACTGAAATTGTAGGAAGTGCTTTGTAGATGTAGATAGCATTACCTGTTGCAGTACCTGTTCCTGTAGCAGATGTACCACCAGAATTACGAGCAGTAAATGCTGTAATAGCAGTAGTCAAAGCAGAGTCTGTTGTACCTGCACTTACTCCAACTGGGGCAAGAGTTAATTCAACATCAATCTTCTTTGTCTCACCAGCAGCAACCTCATAAGTTAGACCACTCCATGTTAGTGAAGTAGCACCAGGCTTTGAAGCACCAATGATTGCACCTGTTGTACTATCTTTCAATACTACAGCAGAAACAGCTGAAGCATTAGTGATAGTAACAGTCATATCTGTGACTGTGTATGAATCAGTTAATGCAACGATTTTCGCTGTTAGAGTCTTCAATGTACCTGAGTCATCAACAATCTGAGCGACTGCTGTTGAAGCATCTTGTGACATTGTAACTGAACCTGTAGCACCTGTGATTTCTTGACCAGATACACCTGCTGTCAATGAAGTATTACCTGACGCATCAGCGTAAGTAGCAATACCAGAGTTAGCAGTTGTTCCTGCAATAGCCAAAGTAGAAATAAAGCTGTTTGTTGAAAGAGTTGAAGCAACAGTTGCGTAAACATCTATTGACAAAGTCTCGTTCACAGCTAGAGTTCTGTTGATTGACCAAGAGTTAGGGTTTGTACAACCTGCAGAGTAAGTACAAGTAACTGTACCTTTCACTGGAGACATTGTGCCACCGTAAACTACATATAAATCAGTAAGGTCTGTTGCTGGAGCAGCGTCACTTGTAGTGTCTGCGAAACCAACATAGATTGTGTTTAGGTTAACTGCTTCTGTAGCATTACCTGTAAGTTGGAATGAACCAATCTTATAAGCAGTAGTAGGAACAGCGATTGAACGATCAGCGTAACTTGAAGTCTTTGCTAGAGTCATTGAGCCTGAAGCAATAGTCAAGTTATTACCTAATACATTTGAAGCTGAAGGAACATTGATTGTTCCTAGAGAAACTTGAGGAATAGCGTTTGAAGTTGATGAACCACCAACCAAAACAGCTTGAACCGCAGTAACTGTACCAGCAGCAATGTTGTCAGTATCTTCGTTATCGTAGATATCTGAATGGATTTCTACAGTAGCGGGAGTACCTGGGTACACGATGAAGTTTGTAGTAAATGATGTACCTGAAGCAGCAGCAAATGATGCAGCAGCAGGAACAGAAGTATTACTACCAACTTGTGCACCGTTTACGAGGATACGAACATTACGAAGTGTGTGTTCTGTAACAGTACCACCAGTAGTGATCATACCAACTCGAAGAGTTTCAACTTTTACAGGTTCACCGTATGCAGTGAATGTGTATGTTGCCAAGTTTTGATCTGATGCTCCAAGAGTAACATTTGTTGATGGAGAATTAGATTTCTTGATAACAGTCAAAGTACCAGAGTTAACAGTGAATGCTGAAGGACCAAATGGGAATGTACCTGAAGTAACTCCATTTGCATTGTATTGAGTGTCAGTAGCAACAACATCAAATGCTCCGCGAAGAGACATTTGAACTGTGCGTCCTGCACCGCCGATAACATCAGCTGTAACTTTGAATACACGAGCACCAGTCTTTAGAACTGTGTTTGGAGCAAATGTAACATAGCCATTTGAATCCAATGACATTACTGAAGAAACCAAAACTCCGTCAACATAAAGTTTGAAGTTATTGATATCTGCAGATGCGATTGAACCAACTTGGCGAAGCGCCAATCTCTTCAAGATAACATCTCGAGTTGAGTTTGAAGCTGTTCCTTGCCAAACATTGATTTCTGTACCAGCGTCAGTGTTACCTGAACCAGTAGCTGAAGACATTGTTAGGACAGAAAGAGTTGCAGAAGCACCGAACAATTGGTTACCAGCTACATTTGCTGTAGAAGCAACCCCGTTTGCTGTGTAGCCAACAAGATTGAATCCAAGACTGTAGTCAGCAACTGCTGTATCAGCAACAACTGTAATTGTCTTTGAACCAGCTACTGTAAACAATCCTGAAAGACTGTTGAAAGTAACTGTGTTATCTGAGCCGATTGATGCACCGTCAGTTAGACGAGTAGCACCATCATATAGATAAACATTTGAAACTGTTGAACTTGATGAGACACCTGTTCTCATAAGTTTAACTGAAGTAACTGTGCCATTACCTGTGAAGGCATATTTAGCAAATTCTACTCCAGATGCAGTAACGATGAATGAACTTGCTGCAGGAGTATCAGATGCAAGAGCAACTGCTACAGGACCTGTAGTTGGAGTTGGAGTAGTAACTACACCTGATGCACATGATGCGCCAGTTGTAGGACTAAATCCTACTGTTGATGTACAGCCAGGAACTGTTGAAACAGAACCGCCAGCAGAAAGAGCATTTGCTTTCGCAGTACTCAACTTACCGAAGATACCGTCAGCTGTTAGACTATTTCCAGCTTGGAAAAGTTTAATAGCGGCTGTAGTCTTTGCACCGTATAAACCGTCTACTACTAGAGGAACGATCTGTGAACCTAGGTTCCAGTTCAAGAATGTTTGAAGATTCTTGACGTTCTCTTTACTACTTGCCTTTGAAATACCAGCTGAAGGGAGAGTAACCATATCAGCAGAAGCAACCATTGCTCCACTAAATACGAATGCTGCAACCATCAAACCAGCGAAAGCCAAGATAGCCTTTGATTTGATTTTTAACATAATTTTTTAAGCGTATGCATGGTTAAATTAATTTCGACTCATTTGCAAGACTTATATGTCTTGAAATGAAACTAATATATGTATGCATATTTTTTGTCTATTAATGATTTCTCTGTTTGTTGAAACTCTCTATCAAGTTACGAACACACAGGTACAGTCACCAATAAACGATTTTACTTCCGAAAGATTTTTATTTTAATTTCAAATTTATTTGAATATATACTTCTCTATCAAAGTATGTAAACAAAAAAATAAAAAGAAAATGAAATCTAACAGAGAACGTAAACTAATTGATTCTCAAATATCTCTTGTGCCCTACTCTTTCGAGACGGGTAAAAAATATATGAGGTTATCTGCCTTGTCGACAGGGCCGATATCACACTTGCGGAATTCTCCTCTATCAAAAGAAAAACACGAAAGTGGACGCGACCGATGAAAACGAAATAGTAGAAAGTAGCACGTAGAAAGTAGTAAGGAAAAATCCGATACAACTCAAACGCAATACCAACTACATAGCTATTGAACTCTTGGTATTAGAGATACAATAGTATTCTATTTTCAATGATCGCTCTTTTATTTGAGTAGATTTCTCTACCTATAAAAGATACTGCAATAATAGCATATCGGGCGAAAATACGCCAGTGCTACTACGCACATACATTATATACTAGAGACATAGGATTATGCAATAAATATGGGGATAAGTCAGGCAAACTTCGCTTGCCTGACTTAATTACGAATTTCAAATTACGAATGACGAATGGGGGCTCAAATGCAGAGGAGGTCTGGCGAGCCTTGCTCGCCAGACCTCCCCTTTCTTCTACTTAACAGCATATCTTGACCAGCGTTTTGAGCCAATCTTTTTTATTTGTCCAAGAGTAACTAGAGTGTTCAATTCTCGCTGAATTGTCTTTTCTGAGACATCAAAGAATATACCTGAGATGTCCTTTATAGATACTTCTTTTTTGTCCTTTATAAGTGCCAAGATTTTGTCTCTACGGTCTTTCTTGTTGGTAAGATTGGATACGCTACTAGTCTTTGGAGATTCTCTTTTAGACACTTGAGAAACAACATTTTTATTTATAAAGGGCATTATGTAAGATGTCTTTTTGTTGACCATTTGTGAAGAGAAGTTTGTTTGTCCTTTATAGTTATTTTTTTGTCCTTTATGAATAGTCTGATAGGTATGGAAGTCCGTAGTAATTTTATTCTGTGAGTGTGAAGTAGAACGCTCAACAACAAATAAATCATCAGACAAATTGATTGATTGTGAGGTTTGATGTAAGCCCAGTTCTTCAGATAACAAAGAGAATTCTTTTTTCAAAATACGAGCATTCATATCAGATATATAACCAAGAGTAGATGAGATTTCAATGAGAGAAAATATCTCATGAATGTGACTAATAACTTCATTGGCAATTACAGCCTGATCTGATGGAGAAGCTATTGGTAAACGATGAGTCTTGGATAAAAGTTCAATTCCTAAAAGACGTAGTTTGACCTTTATCGCATCGTCAGTGTCCATACAGTCTGTAATCATATAAAGGGCAGTCACGAGCTTTTCTGTCTTTTTGATTGAGTAGTCATACACAGAACTGCCCAACGGCCTATTAGGGTTATTTTGCAAGTAATTCTTGTTGAATACGGACATCTGTCCGTTAGTGTTATTGACTGTCTTTTTGTTATTTTGGAGATTGTCCATAAGAATATTCCGTTGGTCTTTTAAGTAAATAAGTGTCTTTAATTTGTCCATTATATACGGGTAAGTAGTAAGTAGCAAGTAGAAAGTAGAAAGGGAAAAACACTCGAGCCGACAAAGTCGGCTCGAGTGTTTTTAATTTCGCACTTCCCGTACTCTTTGCTACCTATTAGTTACTACATACTCATTTCATCATATAGACTTTTCGTGATAAAATATATGTACATTATGGCAAAAAAAGATATTGAAGAAGAAGATGAAGATTTTGAAGAAGACGAAAGAAGTACCAGAAATTCACGAGCAAATAATAAAAGAAAAAGTAAATCTTCTAACCGCAAAAATGAGAAAACAAAATTAAAAACCGAAACCAGACAAAGTATCTGGGGTATTTTTCTACTTGTATTTGGAGTATTTATAATACTGTCTATGTTTGAAGCAGGAGGTATTGCAGGTGTTTATTTCTACAATACATTCGCAAATATTTTTGGATTTGGATATTACTTGTTGCCAATTCTTTTGGGTGCGATTGGCATATCAATGATGAAAAAAGGATTACCCGAAGTTGCAAGATTACACGCAATATCTGGAACAGTTGTATTGCTGTCATCTCTTGGAATTGCTGACATTGCATCAAACGGAAGTGGTGAGTCTATCAATATTACTTTTGGTGGATACATCGGTAGTATCGTGGCTTGGCCATTTATAAAATTCTTTGGTATTTATGCAAGCATACTTTTACTTGGCACAATGCTAATTGTCGCACTCATTGTACTTTTTGATGAGAGACCAAATCTAATTGAGTTCTGGAAAACAATTCGAAACTTATTCAAAAGAGATATTAAATTACCTTTTGGAAAATCAAATGAAAACTACGACGAAGAAGAGATTGTTGTAAAAAACAAACAACCTATAACCGAAGAATACGACGAAGAAGAACCTACAGCATCTGTATCTAAAAACGAAGAAGAGATGCCACTCTCTAAGGGTAAGAAATTCGTTTCAAAAGCTTATGTTCCCCCACCATTATCACTACTTGAAAAAGATAAAGGTAAACCAAATGTTGGAGACCTCAAGGGCAACATGAATATCATTCAGAGAACGCTTGAGAACTTCGGTATTGTTGTTGAAATGGATGAAGTGACAATCGGACCTACAGTCACACGATACGCACTGAAACCTGCACAAGGGGTAAAGCTCTCTCGCATCGTAGGATTACAAAATGACTTGGCGCTTGCCCTTGCAGCCCACCCTATTCGTATTGAAGCACCAATTCCTGGAAAGTCACTCGTGGGTATTGAAATACCAAACAAGGTTAAATCAACAGTTGGACTTGCAACTCTATTGTCTGATGACAAATTCCAAAACTCTCCAAAACCACTAACAGTTGCGCTTGGACGAGGACTCTCTGGTAAGGCTGTCTTTGGAAACTTGGCAAAAATGCCACACGCATTGATTGCTGGAACAACAGGCTCTGGAAAGTCAGTAACTATTCACTCGGTCATCACATCATTGCTATATCGCAATTCTCCAGAGGACTTGCGTCTCATTATGGTTGACCCAAAGCGTGTTGAACTTACCCTATACAACAAAATCCCCCACTTATTAACTCCAGTTATTACCGACCCAAAGAAAACAATCTTGGCACTCAAGTGGGCAGCTAAAGAAATGGATAGACGATACGATGTACTGCAAGCAGAATCTGTGCGTGATATTGAGTCATACCATACAACTGTATACGCAAAAGCAAAGAACAATAGTGATGTAGAGAAAATGCCATATATTGTTATCCTCATAGACGAATTGGCTGA
Organism: Candidatus Nomurabacteria bacterium; assembly: GCA_021413565.1. GTDB lineage: Bacteria > Patescibacteriota > Minisyncoccia > Phycocordibacterales > UBA9973 > UBA8515. The sequence continues at coordinate 3,667 of JAIOQC010000100.1, read as the reverse complement.
TATTATGCAGGCTTATCCACGAGAACTCGAAAGTGCCATTGTGAGACTTGCTCAGATGTCTCGAGCTGTGGGTATTCACTTGATTCTCTCTACTCAGAGACCGTCAGTAAATGTTATTACTGGTTTGATTAAAGCCAACATTCCAACAAGAGTAGCACTGCAAGTGTCTTCACAAATTGATTCTCGTACAATTCTAGATGCTGGTGGTGCTGAAAAATTGCTCGGTGCCGGAGATATGCTCTATGCATCAGGTGAAATGTCCCAACCAGAACGTCTACAAAGTGCCTTTATCTCCGAAGAAGAAGTAAAAAGAGTTGTGGATTATCTCAAGGATGCTTATATGGATGAATTACCAGACACTATCGACCTATCAGGCTCAATAGATAAAGGAAATAATTTGTATGGTGAAAGTCTAGGTGGTGACGACGGTGACGATGACTTGTATGAAGACGCTAGGCAAACTATAATTGAATCAGGTAGGGCTTCTACTTCATATTTACAGAGAAAACTGGGTATTGGTTACGCTCGAGCAGCAAGACTAATAGATATGCTAGAAGAACGAGGTGTTGTCGGAGCTGGTAATGGCGCAAAACCAAGAGATGTCCTAGAGAAGCCAGTAGACCACACTTCTGACATGAACACACAATAATTATTAGTTGAGGTCATAATATGCGATAATACAGATAGCACCAAATGAAAAACATACATCAAACAAATATGAAATGGTGGGTTGGGATTACAGCATGTATGGTATTTTTTATTGGTATAGGTACATTTGCATATTTGAAAATGGATTTTATTTTCAAAGGAGTGGAAATCACAGCGTCTATTGATAGAAATACTAATTCGTCAGTTGCAGAGATTACAGGTAATGCTAAAAATGCAATTTATATCACACTCAACGGTAGAGAAATATTTATAGACCGCGATGGTTCGTTCACAGAACCAGTTGCCCTACTCCCAGGGCTTGCAGTGGTAACACTACAAGCGCGTGATAAATTCGGCAATACATCAGAAAAAGAATTTGAAATAGTTTACAAAAATAATAATCAAGTCGCATTAATAAATAAGTAATCCCCTTCACATGGTGGTAATATTAAAAGAAGATTCGTTTTCCAGATTATTAGTTTTGTTTTGAATGCACGGGGATAATGATTTATATAGTCGCTATGCTCGTTATAAATCACTACCCGCAGGTAATTACTTGACTGTGAACGAGCGTTCACATATAATTAAACAAGTCGCAGTGGTCACAGGTTCTAGTAACTAGGTTCTAGTTTCTAGAAAAATTACAATTAATCTTAAAGTGTAGCTAGAACCTAAAAACTAGCCACTAATTTAAATATGAAGCCAAAAAAAGTAAAAGTGCCAAAAGAAATGGGTTCAGAAATAGCAGATACAATCCGCTCTATTCAAACTAAGTTTGGTGAGGGTTCAATAATGAAACTCGGAGATACTGCACGAGTCGATATTGATGTTGTACCAACTGGCTCAATCGGACTTGATATGGCACTCGGAGTTGGTGGTGTCCCCCGTGGTCGTATGATAGAAATCTTTGGACCAGAATCTTCTGGAAAGACTACACTTGCACTTCATATTGTGGCAGAAGCCCAAAAGAAAGGTGGTATTTGTGCATACATAGACGCAGAACACGCAATGGACCCACAATACTCAAAGAAACTCGGTGTGAATATTGAAGAATTACTTATATCTCAACCAGACAATGGTGAACAGGCCTTAGAAATCACAGAGAGCCTAATTCGCTCAGGCAAGATTGATGTGATTGTGATTGACTCAGTGGCTGCACTTACTCCACGCGATGAAATCGAAGGAGATATGGGTCAAAGTCATGTAGGCAAACAAGCCCGACTAATGTCTCAAGCGCTTCGTAAACTAACAGCAATAGTTGCTCGCTCAAAAACCGTTGTTATATTCATCAATCAAATCCGTATGCAAATCGGCGTGATGTTTGGTAACCCAGAAACAACTCCAGGAGGAAAAGCACTCAAGTTCTACACTTCAATTCGTCTTGATATTCGCCGTATTGCTCAAATCAAAAAAGGTGAAGAAGTTGTCGGCTCTCGCACAAGAGTAAAGGTTGTGAAAAATAAAGTTGCTGCTCCGTTCAAACAAACTGAATTTGATATATTGTACGGTGAAGGTATTTCTCGTGAAGGAGAAATTATGGCACTTGGAGAAAAGATTGGAATAATTAGCAAATCAAGTGGAGCAATCTTTACTTACCTAGGAACAGCAAAAGCCCGAGAAAAAGGCCCAGTTGAAGAAATCAAACTAGGTCGTGGCTATGATGCTGCTCGCACCTATTTGCGTGACAACAAAAAGCTCTCAGATGAAATACTAAAAGAAGTTCGTTCTCGTTTTGACGAAATACAGGTCGCAAGTGCAGGCGAATAATTTTATACAAGAAATAGAAAAGCCGTTCACATAAATAATAATTTACGGAACGGCTTTTTGTTTCAGACCTAATGTCCATCCTTGATTCTATCGATACGAGACGAACGTGCGAAAAAATAATACGATATCCCAGTGGCAATGAGAGCCATGACTGAAATCACAGCGAATTTCATCCAAACAGTGTGAATAAATATATTCACTGCATATCGGAATGCAAGCATACACGCAACGAACGTAGTGCCGACTATCAACACAATGCTGATTTCAGGATCAGGACTATCTATATTGCGAAGGAAATAAGGTTGCCAAATAAGACACCTAATAGCAATCACAATAGATAGGACAAGTAATAACAGATGAGGAAGTACTGGCGGAGTTTTCAAGGCTACAGATGTAAACACAATAATTGCGTTAACAAATGTTATTAAGAAAAGGGCTCCAAAAGGAATAGTTGGTTTCATAATAGTCTTTATTAGTAGTGTGTGTAATTTACAAAGTTAATTAAAAAAATTCTATACCTTATTACCTACACTGTCAATATATATTGATTTTGAGATGTTTTTTGGTATACTCTTAGAATCTCCTTCAGAGTAATTAAATCAGCCACCCTCTTCACATGCCGTTAATGTAATATTTAGATACGTTAGTTATAGGTCATTATTTAATTTAATACGCGAGGATAACGATTTTTATGGTCGTTAGAACTATAAAATCAGCAACCCCCTTCACATGATGGTAATATGAGTATAGGTTTCGTTTTCTAGATTATTAATATAATATTAAATACACGGGGATGGCGATTTTTATGGTCGTTCCTCCCTAAAAATCAGCCATGTTAGAATATTCTGAAATACGCGAAAAGAAAATAATCATACACGAGGATGAGCCTTGCGAAGTATTAGAAGCGCATGTTGCTCGTACTCAGCAACGCAAACCTCAAAACCAAGTAAAACTCAAGAGTCTACTCTCAGGACGAACTTGGAATACAGTCTTTCATGCTTCTGACAAGGCCGATGAAGCAGAAATCAACAAGCGTGAAGTTAAATTTCTTTACATGAATAAAGGTGAATATTGGTTCACAGACCCAGAGAATCCAAAAGATAGATTCGTACTCGCAGACAAAATCATTGGCGATTCGGCAAAATACCTAAAGACAAATGAAAATGTGACTGCTCTCGTTTGGGATGATGACGGTGATGAGAAAATCATCAGTGTCAAAGTACCAGTAAAAATGGACTTCATTATTCGTGAT
>JAIOQC010000095.1 GCA_021413565.1 Candidatus Nomurabacteria bacterium | reverse complement strand
GGTTCCAGATATAATACTTTTTATAGAATTACGCTTCATTGCAATTTATGCTTTAAGTATACCATTTCTAATGAAAAATGTTCGCATTGTTTCAAGATCTGTAATTAAAGCGTCGTTGTATTTTTTATAATTAACGATTGCTCTCATGCCAATGAGTTGATCAATTAAAACATTTTCCATGTCTTCTATTGTTTGAGCACTTTTCTCGTAATTATTCGCTAAAGACAAGACTGTAACTTGAAGTGATGTTGGCACTGGAATCTTGATTAGTTCTTGACCGAAGTCTCTGTATGATTTTGCGACTGTTCCTGCTGCATACAATGCTTGTTGATCATTATTCTGAATACCTTGATATATAAAGGTTAATTCTTCACCAATGTCACTATTTGCATATTTTAGTGTAAGTTTTTTAAAACTCTCATGATACTTTTTAATTGAAGTTGGACTTGTAAGTACAATTTCTTGCATATCTTTTGTATAAATATCAGCAATTGGTACAGCAACGGCTTGTGAAGCCACAGCGTCTGAGATTTGTTGCATATTTTCTTCTGTTAAGTTGCCTGATTGCTGTAAAGAAGTAACTAATGCAAAGAACTCTCTGGACATTTGTTCGCTTTCAGAAACTGAGACCCCTGAATCCTTACCTGCTAAGGCTTTTTTCTTGTTTTCAATGAATTCTTTATTTTCTTGACCGTCTATTGTTGGATCAAGACCCCAAAGAGATTCTTCCCAATCAGGTATGCTATTGTTGTTGCTATCTTTGGCAACAAGGTCTTTTACTAATACTGTAGTTGTTTTACCTTTTATTCTATTTTTTAAGAATGATGTTAGCTCATATAAGCCAAAAATAATACCAAGACTTATTGTGATGATTATAAGACGAGCTATGAATTGTTTACTTGGTAGGTATTTTTTGTCCATAGTACTTATCTGGAAACATTATAGTTACCTGTTGTTACATATACAGGGATTGGAACTCTGATTGGTCCTATATATAAAGCACATTTTGTGAAATTGGGTATCAGATTTTGTCTACCCAATATTTGACCACCTGTTATTGGAACTTTTGTCATACTTGTAGAGAAAGTTGGCAAGAGACCTAGAAGTCCTTTTGCGATATTCTGGGCTTTTTCAGGGTCTCCTGAATTTGTCATAGAATTGATTGTAGACATAGCAGCTTTTAAATTACTACTAAGTATCATTAGAGTTCCTGGACTGTTGCATATTACTGGTGGTGGTATTGGAGCGAGGGTTACCTTCCCACCAAAAGATTTAGTTGGCATGCCAGATGTATTTTTGCCTGGATTTACAAATGAGTTGTTGTTATATATCATACCAGCTGCATTTACATACGAAAGATTAGTAAACAGTAGTACTACTGCACATAAAAGTAATGAAACTTGAGTAATATGTTTATTCATGTCTATTATTAGTATACAATCCCTTTTTAAAATATCCTATAGGAATAAATAAAAAGTTCTCGGTAAGTACGACTTCTTAAGGCGCTAAAGATGTTTACTTATTGCAAGAAAGGTATTAAATGAAAGGTCTTCTGCTCTTGTATTTGGATTTATATTGAGTTCTGTAAAAATATCAGCAATATCCTCTTTTGAGACTACATCTTCCAGATTTTTGCGGAGAACTTTTCTTTTGTGTGCAAAAGCAGTTTTTATAATTTTAAAGAAGTTGAGTTCACTTTCTTTTTCTTTGAAATTATTTTTTGAGATATTTGTGATAGACACAATTGCTGAATCTACTTTTGGTGATGGAGAGAAAAATCTTTTACCCACCTTCATCATATATTTAGGAGTACCATATGCTTTGACACTCAAAGATAAAATGCTTTCTTTATTGTCACGTGCAACTATTCTTTCGGCAACTTCTTTTTGAACAAGTATAACCATAGTATTTGGAGAACTAACTTCAGATAGGAATCTTTTTATAATTGCGCCAGTAATATTGTATGGAATATTGGCAATCAATTTATATTTTTTTATTTTATAATTTGTTGGATCAAATTCTAGGCAATCACCATCGATGATTTCAAGTTTTTTATTTTTGATTTCAATTTCGAATCTTTCTTTTAAGTGTGCGACAAGTTCTCTGTCTTTCTCAATAGCAATAACCTTACCTCCCTGTTCCAAGAGTTTCGAAGTTAGAGCGCCCTTACCTGGTCCGATTTCAACAATAACATCAGTATTTTGAACATCCCCTGCTTCACACATCATGCGTAAGGCTGGTTCTGATTTTAGAAAATTTTGTCCTAAAGATTTTTTGGCAATGTGAATCATATTATAAGTATACAACTCGTTGCGAGCTACGTGAATGTCCAAGTTTCCATTCTGTTAAATGTTCTGGTATATCATAAATGAACTCACTTGGAGTATTCACTTGCTTGGAACCGAAAATTGTTCGCAATGATGCATAAGATAAAAATAATTTGTGGCGTGCCCGAGTAATTGCTACATAGAAAAGTCGACGTTCTTCCTCTGCATCTTCTTTTGTTTTTGTACCATTGCGTGTATGTGGGAATAAATCTTGTTCGAGTCCTGTAACGAAAACATATTGAAATTCAAGGCCTTTTGATGCATGGACAGTCATTAGACGAACCCCAGAACTTTTGTGCATCAATGTATCTTGATCACTTGAAAGTGAAGCATCTTCTAATAATTTCTCCATTGCGAGTGTTGAACCTTCAGCACCCTCTTTTGTGATAGCATCGTATTTGGTTGCGAGTGTTACAAGTTCTTTCATGTTCTCCAATCTCTCTTGCTCATCAGTTGTGCCATTTGCCAATTCTTGTTCAAGGCCACTTTTTTGAATTACATATTTGATAGTTTCAGACGGTGTATGAGTATCAGCGTACTCCTTGATTGAATCAAGTAGTGTGTAAAAATTATTAATTTTTATTTGCATTGTTGCTGGTAAGGCATCTATTTGTTTTGCAAAAAGTTTTATAAGTGTAACTTTGCCAATCCCACGTGTTGGTGTGTTTATAATACGCTTGATATCAGAAAGACATTCTTTGTTGTAGGAAGCTCTGATATAAGAAAGAATATCTTTAATTTCTTTTCTTTCAAAGAATTTTACACCAAGAACCTGATAAGGAATCTGTTGGGATAGTAATGCTTCTTCGAGTACTCGTGATTGAAAATTGGCACGATAAAGTATCGCAATCTCAGACGGATCAACATGATTTATTAATTCACCAATAATAGAAGCAATATAAGATGCTTCGTCTGCCTCATCGTAT
>JAIOQC010000008.1 GCA_021413565.1 Candidatus Nomurabacteria bacterium | reverse complement strand
CATCTCAGACACGAAGTGTGACAGTAACTGTTGCAAGTTATATTCCTCCAACTCCAATTATCAATTGTGCTATTACAAACTTTACTGCAAGTCCTACTAGTATAATATCTGGTTCAGGTGCTACTTTGGTATGGAATACATCTGGTTGTACGAATGTAAGTATTTTGAACTCAAATTTATTTTATTATGTTGCTCCAACATCAGGTACTGAAATAGTCTACCCAACTACAACTACAACTTACACATTAACTGCTTACGGCTCAAACTGGGTAGAACAAACACGCAGTGTGACAGTAACTGTTGCAACAGGGTATGTTCCTCCAGTACAGAATTGTACAATTTCAGACTTCACTGCGAACGGAACTTCAATCTCTGCAAACGGTTCGTCAACACTTTCATGGAATACAAATAACTGTGCATCAGCAACAATTTCAAACTTGCCATACAATGTGCCAGTTTCAGGGAATCAAGTTATTTACCCAACTGCAACTACAACTTACACTCTGACTGCTTACGGCATAAACGGTACATCTCAAACACGAAGTGTGACAGTAAGTGTTGCAAGTTATATTCCTCCAACTCCAATTGTCAATTGTTCTATTTCAAATTTCAATGCAAACACAAATAATATAAATATCAGTAATCCAGTAACTCTTACTTGGAATACTGCTAATTGTACAAATGCAAATATCTCAAATATCGGCAGTGTTGCTATTGCAGGTTCTCAAACAGTTTACCCAAGTGTAACTACAACTTATACTCTAACTGCTTATGGTTCAAACTGGGTAGAACAAACACGAAGTGTGACAGTTGTGGTAAATAATTACATTCCTGGAATTGTAAATAATTGTATTATTTCAAGTTTCTACGCAAGTCCTACTTCAATTAATTCAAATAATTATTCATCTTTGTACTGGACTACAAATAATTGTACTTCAGTTACAATTTCAAACTTGGGCTACAATGTTCCTTTGTCTGGCAATCAAACAGTTTACCCAAACCAAACTACAACTTACACTCTGACTGCATATGGTTCAAACGGCTCTGCTCAAAATCAAACAGCAACTATTTCTGTAATAAATACAAACAACAATCAAAGTTGTTATATTTCAAACTTCACTGCAAGTCCTAGTGTAGTAACATCAGGCAGTCCAGTAACTCTTACTTGGAATACAAATGGATGTACGAGTGCAAATATAAATGGAATTGGTAATGTTGCTTTGTCTGGAAATCAGACAATCTATCCAACATATTCAACTAATTATATTTTGAATGCATATGGATACAACAATACACAGCAATCACAAACTGCTTATGTAGCCGTTAATCCTGTTGTAGTGGTTCAACAACCACCAATACAACAACCCGTATATAATGTTTGTGCAGTTACAACTATTGCAACAAATGTTGGACAAAATAGTGCTCAATTAAATGGTCTTATTACTAGTGGAACTGGCAGTATGACTACTTACTTTGAGTATGGTCCAACTGTATCTATGGGATACAGAACACAATCTCGCTCAGTGAATGCTAATAGTAGTTTTAATGAATTTATAAGTGGCCTTGCTCCTGATACTATTTATTACTTCCGCTTTATTTCAACTTGTGCAAATGGTGCTCAATCACAAGGTACTATTGAAATATTTGAAACACTTCGTACTCCGACTGTGTCTTCAAGCAATCGAAATCAACAAACAACAGTAGTTCGTCCTGTGATTGTTCAAGGTACAACTGTCATCGGTACATCATCTCCTATCATGCTCAAAATTGAGAATCGATATGAAGCAATTGGTATTGGTGACACTATTGACTACACAGTAACTTACAAGAACATTGGTAGTTCATTATTGACTCGACCAATCTTGCAAGTAATTGCTCCAAAGGATATCACTTTGACGAATGCTTCACGAGGCACATATGCACCTGATACTAATACCCTAACTGTAGAACTTGAGGATCTTTATCCAAATGCAGAGGGTGTTGTATTTATCCAAGGGCGAGTAGATTCAATACCAGTAAATACTGCTCAAATTGTTACTACTGCTGTTCTTGTGTATACAAGTCCAAGTGGTGCACAGGAGAATGCTATCGCGTATGTTTTAAACAAGCCAAAAGATATTTTCAACAATAACAATCTAGGTGCCTCTGCATTCTTTGCTGGCATCTTCCCGTCAACTCTAATTGGATGGTTATTATTAATAAAATATAGAAAACACACCCCTGCAATGTATTGCAGGGGTGTGTTAGTATGTACTTATGAATTTAAACAAAAAGTCATTTACGATTGATGAATTGCCAGCCGTTGCCAATTTATTAATCGAGCAAATTCAAGGTATGAATACTACTAATGCAACAATAGTTACACTAGCGGGGGATCTTGGTGCTGGCAAGACTACACTTACTCAAGCATTAGCAGTTGTTCTTGGTGTAAAAGAAAATATTATTTCTCCAACATTCGTCATAATGAAAAAATATGAAACCAAAAAAGGTAAATGGAAAAATTTAATTCATATTGATGCTTATAGACTAGAAAATAGCCAACAACTTTTAAATCTTGGCTGGGAAGAAATAATTAAAGATAAAAATAATATAATTTTAATTGAATGGCCAGAACTTGTGCCTGATTGTATACCCTCTAAAGAGGTATGTAGAGTGATTCTTTCACACATAGATGAGAAGACCCGTATGATTGAAATTCTGCTATAATTAGCAAATGGTATCCTCTAAATCTACCCACAAAAAGCTTGTTTTGCTTGATACGCATGCGATTATTCATCGTGCCTACCATGCATTACCAGAGTTCGTAAACTCTAAAGGTGAGCCTACGGGTGCTTTGTATGGTCTTGCGACTATGCTGTTTAAGATTATTACCGACCTTGCACCGGACTATATTGTGGCTTGTTATGATTTGCCGAAAAAGACTTTTCGTCATGAAGCATACGATAATTATAAAGCTGGTCGTGCCAAAACTGATGACTCGCTTATCTCTCAAATTATTCGTTCAAGAGAATTTTTTACAGCACTCTCTGTACCCATGTATGAGTGTGCTGGTTTTGAGGCGGATGACTTGCTTGGAACTATTCCAGAAATCCTAAAGTCCAGGTCAGACCTGGACATCATCATTGCTTCAGGTGATATGGATACACTTCAACTCGTAGAGGATGAACATGTTACTGTTTATACTCTCAAAAAGGGGATTAATGACACAATTTTATATACACAAAAGAAAGTAGAAGAGCGTTTTGGTTTCAAGCCTCAATATCTACCAGATTACAAAGGTTTACGAGGTGACCCATCTGACAATATTATTGGTATTAAAGGTATTGGTGAAAAAACAGCAACTACATTGGTAGTTGCATATGGCACTCTTGAGAAAATGTATCAAGATATAAATAAAAATCCAGAAAAAATAAAAGCATTAGGTGTAACAGATAGAGTATTTAATTTACTCAAAGAGGGTGTTGATGAAGCAATGTTTTCCAAAACACTTGCTACTATACGTCGTGATGCACCAATTGATTTTACTCTACCAGAGTCTCCTTGGAGACAAACAGTCATTATTTCACAAGTGCAGGAGTTATTTCGTACTTTGGAATTCAAGAGTTTACAAAATAGATTCATTGATGTTTTAGAAAAAGAAGTTTCAAAAGATGGTATCTCTATAAAGACAAATAACGAAGATAATCAAACACAATCAGAAGACTCACTTTCTAAAGGAGACAAAGAACTTTTTGTTAAGGCAAAGATTGCTTTTTGGCTTCTGAACTCAGAACAAACTAATCCGAGTTTAGATGATGTTATTCATTACAAAGAAAGTAATTCATTAAAAGAAGCGTTAGACTTATTGGAATCTGACATAAAGAAAGAAAATCTCGATTATGTGTATCGTTCGATTGAACTTCCGCTCATACCTATAATTTCAGATATGCAAAATGTTGGGATTATGGTTGATGTGAAATATTTGCAGACTTTGTCAAAAGAGTATCACATTGAATTGTCAAAGATAGAGAAAGATATATTCAAGCATGCAAACCGTGAGTTCAATGTTAATTCTCCCAAACAATTAGGCGAAGTACTTTTTGATGGAATGGGGTTAACTGCTCGCAATATGAAGAAAAGTGCATCTGGTGCACGCTCAACCAAAGAAAGTGAGCTTGAAAAATTACGGGATTTACATCCTATTATTGAGGAGATTTTAAGGTATCGTGAATTACAGAAATTACTTTCTACTTATATTGATACAATTCCAGCATTAGTAGAAAAAGATTCTAGGCTCCGTGCGACATTTTTACAAACTGGAACATCTACTGGTAGATTCTCTTCCAACAATCCTAATTTACAAAATATTCCAATCAAAACAGAAAAGGGTAAGAAGATTAGAAATGCTTTTGTTGCGCAAAAAGGATATGTTTTAGCAGGATTTGATTATTCTCAAATTGAACTTCGTGCCGCGGCATTATTATCTCAGGATTCATATTTTATTAATGCTTTCAAGGTTGGCAAAGATATTCACACAGCAGTTGCTATGAAAGTTTTTAATGTATCTGAAAAAGATGTTACACCTGACATGCGTCGCAGAGCGAAAGTCATCAATTTCGGCATTCTTTATGGTATGGGAGTCACAGCATTGCGTGCCAACCTTGGAGGAGAGCGTAAAGATGCACAAATTTTCTATGATAATTATTTTGCAGAATTTCCCACTATTGCAAAGTATTTAGAAAGTATAAAAGAGTTTGCAAAAACACACGGCTACACTGAAACTCTTTTTGGTCGCAAGAGATATTTCCCAGGAATTAAATCCCCATTACCTTTTATCAAAGCAATGGCAGAGCGCATGGCAACCAATGCTCCGATTCAGGGGACTGCCACTGCCGATATTATAAAAATTGGCATGAAAAGGGCATATTCATGATGAATTAATATATGAAATTAAAGAGGATTTGGTTGACAAAGCATCTGTTATTATCAAAGAGGCAATGGTCAATGCTATTCCAGACGAATTCCTAAAAGGCATGGAAAAAGTGCCACTCGAGGTCTCTTTTGATGTGGGTAAAACCTGGGGGGACCTGTAATAGTCTGAAAATTATAAGTATGATACGATTATAATATGGAAGAAAAAAACTATTTTGAACACGGGAAAGTGCACCCTGGAAAGGTTCATTTTGTACTATCTCATTCATATGTGCTTTTTCTGGTTGCCGTGATTTCGGGTTTTATTTTAGATATTTTTGTAAATATTCCAATTTTAAATAATATGCTCTCTAAGTATATTGGAATATTTTTTATTTTATTAGGTTCTATTTTAATTTATTGGGCACAAAATACTTCAGCTGGTCTACAAAAAGAATTGAAACCAAAGGCAGAAGCTAGTGATTTTGCTCATGGTCCATATAAATACAGTCGCAATCCGACACACATTGGTTTAACCATAATGATATTAGGCTTAGCACTTATATTGAATTCATTTTGGAGCGTAGTTTTTCTAATTGTTGTATCAATTATATCTAAGTTCTTTTATCTTAGTAAAGAAGAAGAATTGCTTGAAAAAAGATATGGTCAAATATATCTTGATTATAAAAAGAAAGTTAAAACTTGGGTATGATTCATATTTTAGTCGGACTCGACAGGAACAAAAGAAATATTTTTCTTAAAAAATTAGCATCTGAGAATATAATCTCTGTGCCATTGACTTCTGTGTCACAAGAGGTGCTCAGAGGTTACGCAAGTAGTGCTAGTCTTTTTGGTGATATTCCATCTATTTTAATTGAGGGTATTATCTCAGAAAGTGATATTGTTTCTAGTGTTGATATACTCAAAGAACTCAATGATTCGCAAACTCTTTTTGTATTCATAGAAGACAAACTTACAGTATCTGAAGAAAAAAAATATACAAAATACTCTACAATTACACATTTTGATTTACAAACTGCAAAGAAAAGTACACCAAAAGTAAATACTTTTGCAATTGCTGATGCGTATGGCAAGCATGACAAAATCGGTACATGGGTTCTATATCGGGATGCTATTGAAAAAGGAACAGAACCAGAAGTGATATCAGGGATGCTTTTTTGGAAAATAAAACAAATGATATTGGCGAATCCAAAATCCCAAAATATCCATATTTTAAAGCGTAATTCTGGTGAATTGGTTTCTTTGTATCACAAAGCACATAAAGGTGAGCGTGATTTTGTTGTTGGCTTGGAGCAATTCATCCTAACCTCATTATCATAATTGGTGCTATAATATAATTATGGAATCAATTATTAAGGCAGATATTTTTTTCTTTATTACCTCAATTTCTGTTGTAATAGTAACTGTAGTTATTATTATTGCTTCATATTATATTATCGGCACTCTTTCAAATTTGCGAGATATCTCTAGAAGTTTAAAGAATGCAGCCGATACAGTCGAGGCTGATATGACAGAGATTCGAGAGAGAGTAATAGAAAGTAGTTTATTTTCTTTTGTCTTTGGTAAAAAGAAAAAGAAGAAGTAAAATATGTTTTGTATTAGTTTAGAATTAATTATCAGAAATAATAAAAATAATATATATGAAAAAAACAGCAAGTAAAAAAGGAATGGGCGCATCAGGTGCGGTAGCAGTAGGGGTAACAGTTGCAGCAATGTCAGCAGCAGCATATTTATTGTTTGGACCAGAAGGAAAAAAGAATCGTAAAATAATTCGTGGTTGGTCAGTGAAAATGAAAGGGGAGATAATTGAGAAATTTGAGAAAGCAAAAGATTTAACTGAACCAGTTTACCACAGTATCATTGATCAAGTTTCTGCTAAATATGCAAAGATGAAAGATATTGATGCCGATGAATTGGCGCAGACTATCGCTGATATTCGTAAGCATTGGAAATCAGTTTCTAAGGATGGAAAGAAGGCAGTCAAAAAAGTTGTGAAGAAAGTGAAATCAGTTTCTAAATAAATATATTTCAAAAGGAAGTCCGCAATTGCGGATTTTCTTTTTGGACAAAAAGAAAAGGCCTAGGAGTCAATCCTTATTTGCTTTTGCAAATACAGAACTCGCTCCTCGGCCTTTTTGCTTTATTAAAAGAACTTAGGACTCTCTATCATAATAGTCCGTACACATAATGTGCAAATATTCATTTAGAATTTTTTCCCATTCTTTATAAACCCTCTATCATAGGGTGCATGATGGAAAATTCTTAAAGAAAACAACTTGTGTAAATTATACAATAAATATGTTTGGCAATCAAAGATAGGGTGGGGATCACTTTAATAAATCTTTTAAAAACATTGATTTTGTCTTTAGAATATGGTATTTTTGTGTAATCTGTCTTATACACCAGTAATTAGTTGTAGCGGGTCAACCGAAATAATTACAAGGTATGATTTAGATAAAATACAATATGCCCTCGTAGCTCAGTTGGTAGAGCAGCTCCCTTTTAAGGAGATGGTCGTAGGTTCGATTCCTACCGAGGGCACAAAATCAAAAGCACCCGTACGGGTGCTTTTGATTTTGTGCCCTCGAGCAAAGTACCTGCGTACTTTGCGTGTAGGAATCGAAAACCTTTTCCGTGTGAGTGTACTCACGAACGGAAAAGGTGTACTGAACCTGTAAGGTTCGATAAGCGTACTCGCGGTCCTACCGAAAACTCCTTATGGGTTTTTTTATTTGTGCCCTCGAGCAAAGTACCTGCGTACTTTGCGTGTAGGAAT
>JAIOQC010000101.1 GCA_021413565.1 Candidatus Nomurabacteria bacterium | reverse complement strand
ATATAAAAAGGGGGACCATTACTCTGTATCCTAACGAAGCCAACAGTTACCTATAGTTTCGATAAAATTTATTTACCCCCTTTTACAATGAGTCCATCAACAATACCGTATTTTTTTGCTTCATCGGCTGTCATATAGTAGTCGCGGTCTGAATCTTTCTCGATTTGTGCGAAAGATTTACCAGTGTTCTTTGCTAAGATTTTATTGAGAGTGTCTTTGGTACGCAATATATGTTTGGCATTTATGGCGATATCGGATGCTTGTCCTTCAGCACCACCCATAACTTGGTGAATCATTATTTCAGAGTTTGGCAATGCGAATCGCTTGCCTTTTTGTCCTGCTGACAATAATACAGCACCCATAGATGCAGCGATACCAACGCAAATAGTAGAAACATCAGCTTTTACTAATGCCATAGTGTCGAGAATTGCCAAACCTGCTGTGACTGAGCCACCAGGGGAGTTGATATAAAGTTGGATATCCTTTTTTGAATCAGTGTGGTCAAGATATAAAAGTTGAGCAATCACCAAATTGGCCATATGGTCATCAATCGGACCACCAAGGAAAATAATACGATCATTTAATAATCTTGAGTAAATATCATAAGCACGTTCACCGTTTATTGTTTTTTCTATAACTGTAGGTATAAGCATAATGTTTATATTTGATTAATACAGAAGTAGTATATCAAAATTAGACCTTTAGTGTACTTGACATAATGCTATTTATTGTGCTATAATATAAAAAATAGAGAAAATGAAAAGAATAAAAACTATATTAGTAAGCGTTATAGTAATGTTTACTTTGGTGGCAACAACCAGTTGCCAAAAAGGAGATTTACCTCGCATTGGTGGGGTAGTATCGGCTCAAGTAGGGCCTATACGCATAACTCTCGGTTTTGGGGGTTATGGGAATTATTATGACCCATATTATATGCCTGCAGGAGTGAACACCTCTGTGGCATATATAATGTCTGTGCCAATTAACCAGAACGCAATTTCTGTATCTGATCAATCTGGCAGGCCAATGGGAACAGTAGACTGTGTTACGGGCTACTGGCAGGATACCAATGCTATGTTTCGATTCCTTCGGAATTGGGACTATAGCAAGGGACCATGTCCTGTGCTAGTAAGATGGAACCAAAGATATACTTATGCGTCGTGGGACGGATATATCGTTGGTTAAAAAAATTAAAAAAGCTCCCTGAATGAAGAATGGGACGCAAAAAAAGCCTCGCCGAGATTGTATCAACGGGGGCTTTTTATTTGCCTATTTTTTTATTGATTCTCAAGAAATTGGAACACCTTTTCATTTTCAAGCATATTTTCGACATAGGCTCGCGCACGAGTAGGGTCAGCATCTTTGTATGCTGTGAGGATATTATTTACTTCTTTCTCCAGTTCTTCTTCTGTTGGTTTGATATTTTCTTTATCTGCAATTGTGTGGATAATCAATTGTAGTTTCGCACGCTTCTCTGCATCACCTCGCCATTCGTATCTTAATTCAGCCTCAGTTTTCTTGATTTGAATGAGATATTCATCGAAATTGAATCCCATATTTGTAATATCTGCTTGTAGTCGATAAAGGATTTTCTCAACCTCACTTTCAATTAATATTTCTGGAATATCACCTGATGATTCTTTAATCAAATCTTCAACGATTGCAAGACGAAGTTTGTCTTTTTGCTCTGTTTCTTTTTCAGTTTTTAGATTTCCACGAATTTTTTCTTTGAATGCTTCAGTATCTGCAAACTCACCAAAAGATTTCACAAAAGTATCATCGAATGCTGGTAGTTGTTCTTCTGTTGGTTCTGCATGCACTTCTCCTTCTTTGTGTTCATGAGTTCCCATTGCTTGCTCTGCTCTCATCTTACGCAAATCCATGATTGTCTTTTCTACCATTGCTTCATCAACAATAATTTCTTTTTTATATTCTTCATTTGAAGCATGTTTCTTTGACATTGCTTTGTAGTCTGGCAAAGTCATTTGAGGTAACACTGCTGTGATGATTTTGAATTCTAGGTCTGAACCTTTTGCAATTTTAGTAATTGCAATTTGTGGACGACCAATAGCATCTATTTTATTATCCTCGATTATTTTTGGATAAGCATCATATAGAGCCTGTTCAGCCATTTCTTCGAGAATCATCATTTCAGTTGCATGTTCACGAACTACATTTGCAGGAGCTTTGCCTTTACGGAATCCTGGGATTTCTAATCTGTCGCCGATAGTTGATAAGGCTTTGTCTTCAAATTTTTCAAAATCAGCAACTGGTAAACTGCCGATAATTTCAACTTCA
>JAIOQC010000094.1 GCA_021413565.1 Candidatus Nomurabacteria bacterium | reverse complement strand
GAATATACTGCTCAGATACGCTATCATGGAGAACTTTTGAAATGTCATTTTCAAATAAAGTCTAAAGATAGGATTATTGTGTCTTTCAAAGAACCTGTTTTAGTGTCAGTTGGGCAATCAATAGTGATTTATGATGGAGATGTGTGCGTAGCAGGTGGCGTTGTTTTATAATTTTCTGGTATAATAAAAAAATGCAAAATCTTTTTGATGGAGTGTTAATAGATGTTATTTTAAATTTATTCGTAGCATTAATTTTAGGTATGATTATAGGTGTTGAGCGTCTTTGGGCACACAAGACGGCTACTATGCGTACTTATGCATTGGTATCAATGGGTGCGGCTTTGTTTGTGATTGTTTCAAATCAAATGTCATATGCCTATTTTAGTTTTTCAGGTACAAATCCTTTGATTATTATTGCGCAAATTGTTGTTGGTGTTGGCTTCCTTGGTACAGGATTAATCTTTACAAAGGATTCAAAATTAACTGGATTAACAACTGCAACCGCCTTGTGGGTATCAGCTGGTATTGGTATGGCTGCTGGTTTCGGTATGTATAAAGTTGCTATCGTCGCAACTGTCTTTACACTATTTATTTTTATTGTTCTATGGTTTATCGAACAACAACTTAAAAAGACTAAGTTTTTCAATGAAAGTGTTGATGATACACATTAACAGAAAAGCCCTGCATTGTATGCAGGGCTTTTCTGTTATGTGTTTTTAGTATAGTATATGATACATATGCAATCAGATGAAATTCGCTCACGATTCCTGTCTTTTTTTGAAAAGAAAGAACACAAAATAATAGAATCTTCATCATTAATACCAGAAGGTGATATTTCTGTTTTATTTACTACAGCAGGAATGCAACAATTCAAAGGTTATTACTCTGCACCAGAAAGTGCAATGCGTGATTTTAATACAAAAAATGTCACGACAGTTCAGAAATGTGTTAGAACTGGCGACATGGAAGAAGTAGGTGATGCGACGCATCTATCATTTTTTGAAATGCTTGGTAACTTTTCTTTTGGTGGTTATGGTCGCAAAGAAGCCATTTCTTATGCTTACGAATTCATTACTAAAGAATTAGGATTGCAAATTTCTTATGTTACGATTTATAAAGGTGAAGGTATTGTACCAAAAGATGAAGAGTCTCTGTCTATTTGGGCAAGCCTTGATTCTAATTTAGATATTCGCGAAGATGGCTCGGATGTTTTTTGGGGGCCAACTGGTAATTCTGGTCCTTGTGGTCCAACAACAGAAATATATTGTAAAAATGCTGAGGGGGTTGATGTAGAAGTTTGGAACGTTGTTTTTAATGAGTATTTTTGTGATGGTTCACGAGAACAATTAGATAAAGGTCAAGCAACTCTCAAGAAACTTGATGTACTAGGTATTGATACTGGTATGGGGCTTGAGAGACTCGTGTCTATCGTGCAGAAAACAGAGACAGTTTATGAGACTGATTTATTTAAAAATGTAATTAATATAATAAAAGAATCATCAGAAAATTATAATGAAAAATCAGCACGAATTATTGCTGACCACTTCAGAACCGCTGTATTCCTAATTTCAGATGGAGTTATTCCTTCAAATAAAGATCAAGGGTATGTTTTGCGTAGATTAATACGCCGAGCAGTTTTGAAAATGCAGTTTATTAAAGCCAACAATGTTTTAACTGTGAATTTATTAAAATCTTTCATTGATTCATACTCTCCTGTTTATCAAAATTTGAAAACTACAGATATAAAAACTATATTTGAGTTAGAAAAAGAAAAATTTCACAATACTGTGGCTCATGGTTTAAAAGAATTTGAGAAAGGAGTTGATCCATTTATACTAGCGACTACTTATGGTTTTCCTATTGAACTA
>JAIOQC010000099.1 GCA_021413565.1 Candidatus Nomurabacteria bacterium | reverse complement strand
CAGGAAGGGTCGAGTGTTGAACCTGGTTGGTATGGAGAACCAATGGCAAAGATGTTTGCGTATGCTCCTAGGAGGATGATGAAGAAGAAGCCTGTGATGTACTTTGGCCATACCTTTTTGATTGAGTTTAATGGTGTCATTTGTGTTGGTGTGAAAAGTATATCTTCTGCTGTGATTGGGGTGGAAAAATCCTAATATACATATATATTATATATTAAAAAAGATTATTGTTGTAGGGGAAATTGGGGTGTGGTGGGGATAACTCTCACATTATTTTATCCTGAAGAAGAAAATAATGTGAGAAGGAAGAAATTATTGAAGATACTCTGGCTTGTAGACACTTATATAATCTACAACTTCACTCATAACTCGTGTAGCATTGCCCGATGCCGCTTTTGGACCACGCTCCATTAACACAGCAAAAGCATATTTTGGATTTTCATATGGAAAGAAACCAATAATCCAAGAGTTCGTATTTGTATTGCCTAAACCAACTTGAGCAGTACCTGATTTTGCTGCAACTTTTACATTTGGTAAATTCAATGCTCCTCCTGTACCTTCAGTTACTACCATTCTCATACCCTCTTTGATAACTTTCATCATAGATTTATCAATCATAATTGATGTAGTTTTTTCTTCCATTGTTTTGTCATTTGCACGCAAGTGTGGAGTTGGCATAATTCCATCATTTGCAATACCTGCAACCGCTCGTACCATTTGCAAAGGTGTCACTTGGAAACCGTACTGTCCGATTGAAGTATTGTATGTATCACCCACACGCCATGGCTCACCTTTAAAAGTCTTGGCTTTCCATGCTGGTGTTGGAATTGTTCCCTCTTTTTCTCCACCAATATCAATACCTGTCTTTTGTGATATTCCAAAATTATTTACATATTTATCAATATTCACAATTCCTAAACCTTTTTGATCTTGAAAACCTCCACCAATTTCATAGAAATACACATCAGAAGATACAGCGATTGCTTTACGCATATCTACATATCCAAATGAACCGTGGTCTTTAAATACTGATTTCTTATTTGGGAAATATGGATTAGGAATTGAGATAGAACCATTAGAAAGTATTTGTTTCAAAGGAGTAATAACGCCTTCGACTAATGCTCCGTAACCAATAAATGGTTTAATAATAGAACCAGGAGAATATAGTCCTGAAACAGAACGGTTCAAAAATACTTTTCTTTTGTCGGAGAAATATCCATTGATAGTTTTCTTATCTTTACCTTCAGATAAAATATTTCCATTGTATTCAGGGTAACTAGTCATCGACAATAATTCTCCAGTTTTCAAATCCATAACTACACCAGCACCACCAGAGAAAGAAGAACCTTGTGCCATTGATGCAATTGATTTATACATTTGTTTTTGAATACCAGCATCGATTGAAAGTGTAATATTTTCCCCTGGAATTGGCTTGGATACGACATTTTCTGATTGAATTTCGCCACCGACATTTGTTTCGGTAATACGCACACCATTGGTACCTGTGAGATTTTGATTATAAGATTTTTCTATACCATCTTTACCGATAAATGCACTTTGCCAATAATTACCTGACGAATCTTTTGCTGGTGAACTAACATAACCAAGTAAAAGACTAAAACCTGAATCAGAAATATATGTTCTCTTAGGTGGAGAGAATTTATTTAAATCAGACTTATCCCAAGTATTCCATGAGAGTAATACACCATTGCGATCATAGATAAGTCCTCGGTCTGCAAATATTGGCTGTTTAGCAAGAGTATTATTTTCACTTTTCTTAAAAAATGCTTCACCTCGTGCAATTTGTAAATCACCAACTTTAAACATAAATGTCATTGCCACTGTTGAGAAAAATAATGCCAAAATAAAAACAGAGCGTTTTGGAATTGCTTTTTCAAGTCGTCCTTCAAATTGTTGAGTATTGAAATTTGGTAGATTTTTTGAATCCAAGAAAATTTCATCTGGGTCAACTTGAGATATTCTTCTGTAACTTTTTTTTGTCATTATGATTTATATAAAATAATATATCTTCTTAGAATTTGAATACTCACATAAACTAAAACCAGTGCTGTCGCAAACCATATTGGCTGTATGAGTATTGTTTGCGTTGGAATCATATAGACAGAGTACACCATGACCCCAACTATGATAAATTCATAAAAATTAATAAACAGGAATATGCCACATACTATCAATACAGCAGTTACCCAGTACGGCAACAGAAAGACTGAAAGAAACAATACCGTATCAAAAATGACCCTCTTCATAAGGTCATTATACGCTATGATTTCCAAAATTGACAAATAAGATTATCTGTTTCGAATCTTGCGATAAAAATATCGTAAGATTATATAAACAAGCAGTGCGAGTAATCCATAAAAAACAATTTTATATCCAAATATAAAAGATAAAATTGAGAAAAAGAAAAGTTTCAAGTACGCCAAAGGCTTTTGTGTGGCATCTATAATGTTGGCATTTTTTGAAACTTCTGGGCTAACAGTTTGGCTTTTTATATTTGTTTTTGTTTCAGATTTTACTTTTGTCGCACTAAGTGTCTCAATCTCCTTCTGAGCGTTAACTTTATTTTCTTGGATTTGTGTATATGTTGTATCTCGTAAAACATCAAATGAATTGATGTTGGATGTCACAGATTCAGGAATAATATCTTGTAATTTAGAACCTGCTTTTTCTACTTGGTCTTTCAGTAAATCCACACTTTTTACTTCAGTGCCGTCTTGCTTCTTAATTACTACAGATACATTCGTCCTATCTTCTTGTGTGGCAATCCAATCCAATGTCACATTTTGCTTCTTGCCATCAGAAATAACACTTGATGAAATAATCTTTGCAGAAATACTATGGTCTCCAGCTGTTACTTTCCAAGACACAGAAACATCTTTGAGAGATTGTGCCTGCACTTCAATATCACGAGTACCTAAAATAACATTCTTGTCATAGAACTCAACTCGTGCGACAAGAGGCTTGTCATCCCCATTCCAAACAGCTGTGTGTATTTTGACAGTCTGTCCTTCAACTAAAGGGTCTTGAGAATACCATATTTGTCCAGCTATAATTCCAGTCGTAACAGACACTTCAGCAAAAGTTCTTTGTGTAGAAAATAGAGAAACGATAATAAATATAAAAATATATTTTTTCATTATTAATATTGTATCACAACTTACAAATCTCTTAGAAGATTATCCCCTATTTGAAAAGCAACACCAGCACCCATTGTCACAATAATATCCTTATCTGTAAATATATTATTTTTTATATAGGATTCTGCTTCTTCAAATGACGCAGGTGCTACTGCATTTGGACCAACTATACTATTAGCAAAAATACTAGACGATACACTTCCATCATCTTCTTCACGAGCAGCATAAATTGGTAATACAATAACCATGTCTGCATCTGAAAAACTTTTTATAAATTCTGGCAACAAAGCTTTTGTTCTACTATATAAGTGTGGCTGAAATAATACAGTAATTTTCCACCCTTCTGAGACTGGGTATAATTCACGAAAACCTTCGAGAGTAGCAATTACTTCTGTTGGATGATGTGCGTAATCATCATAGATAAGTGCACCAGATGTTAATTTGCCCTTGAATTGAAATCTACGCCATGTTCCAACAAATTCACCAAGAGAACTTTCTATTTGAATATCAGAGACAGACAATACTCGGGCCACACTTTGAGCACAACCCGCATTCTTTTTATTGTAAACACCAGGAACCTTTAATTTCATATTCAAATTAATAGCCAAACTGTAATCTATTATTTGTGCAGACACACCATCAATCACATCCTGAATATTAGAATCATTTGGATTACAAATAATAAAACCATCAGATGATACTTTCATTGCAAGTTCACGAAAAGCACTTTTGATATCCTCAATGTCTTTATAATAATCCAAATGGTCTTCTTCAATATTTGTAATAACTAAAATATTTGGATTAATATTTAAAAATGACCTCCTATATTCACAAGCTTCCACGACAAAATACTTACTTTTACCGGCAATAAAATTGCTACCAGTTGATGTATCTGTAGAATTAGGATTAATCAATAAACTCCCAACAACAACAGTCGGTTCCAATTTCGCATCACAAAGTATCTCTGCAATCATTGCTGTTGTCGTAGTCTTGCCGTGGGTACCAGAGACAGCAATCGTATACTTACCTTCGCTTACAATGTTAAGCATCTGTGGGTACGAACGAATCGGAATGTGTTGTTCTTGAAGTGACTCAAAAAGTTCTGGTGCATAGTTCTCAATTGCGATTGTGTAAACAATCAAATCAGAATCTTGCGGTATAGCATCATAGGATTGACCTATGTTTACTTCTGCACCCATTTTGCGTAATTCATTTACAATATCTGAATCTTGAACATCTTGCCCTGTCACCTTCTTGCCCGCAAGCATCATCATCCGCGCAATCGCCGAAATACCGATACCACCAATACCGATGAAATGCACATTTTTAATTTTTGAAAGATTAATTTCCATTTTATTTTAATCCTTTCACAATCTTCATAAACTCATCATTGCGCTCGTATTCATTATTCCATTGAGAGAATGAAGAAAACGCTGGAGAAAATAGAATAATATCGCCACGTGAGGCAAGACCTAATGCGAGTTTAACAGCATCTTTAAGATTCTTGGCCTTTTCATTCGTAATTCGTAATTGATAATTCGTAATTAATTTTTTAGTGCCAGTCCCTTCAAGTAAAATTACGCTCTTGCAATACTTGCTCATTGCCTTTACAAATTCTTTCAAGTCCAGATTCTTATCATTACCTCCGCATATCAGAATAATGTTCTTTTCCTTACCTAGTGCATCAAGCCCTGCCATTGTTGCCTCTGGTGTTGTCGCATTATTATCATTATAAATCTTTACTCCTTTGATTTCTGTGACAAATTGTAAGCGTCCTTCCATTCCCTTGAAATCAGCAACTGCTTTTTTAATATTTGAAATAGGAATATCAAATTGCTTCGCAACTTCAACTGCACAAGATAAATTTTCTAATTGATGAGAACCAGGTACAATAAATTTCCAATCTATTACATCCTTTTTGTCTGCAACAATTAAATCTGCGACAATATTTTTTGGTATCAATTTTTTCATATTAGGGCGAATCACTAAGACATCGCCTTTTTGTTGATATTTGAAAATATTAGCCTTGTCAGCAAAATATTTTTTTAAATCATCTTTATAATAATTCATATGATCAGGCATGAAACTGGTGAATACTGAAATATCGGGAGATATGTTTGCCTCACCAAAGCCTTGCAATTGCCATGAATCAAGTTCCATTACAACGATGTCACCATCTTTTACTTTTTTCAATAACGGTAGTGTTGCAACTCCGCGAATATTACCACCAAGATGCACATTACGCTTCAAGAATTTCTCATTAGCTTTGAGTATCTCGTAGATAAGCATCGTCGTCATTGATTTACCTCGAGTGCCAGTCACTCCAATAACAATAACTTCTGGTGCCATTTGCGCAAACAAAGATGCATCCATTTCAATTGGAATATTATTTTTCTGTGCTTCTTTAATATATATAGAGTCAAGTGGCACACCTGCTGACTTGATTATCATATCGGCATTCCGGAAATCTTCCAGTCTATGCTTCCCAAGCACAAATTTTATAAGCCCAAAGCCTTGCTTTGGGCTGGATAATGCTTTGACTGATGATGCTAATTGGGCCTTTGTTTTAAGGTCGGTCACAGTCAAAATAGCCCCACATTCTGCGAGAAATTTAGTATACCCGAGCCCTCGCCCAAGAAGCCCGAGACCCATCACGGTAATCTTTTTGCCCTTAAATTGTGCTTTGTATCCAGTCATATTTAGGTATTATAACACTTCTTTCTGATAACATGATTCGCAGTAGACCTTCTCGGGCCGGGCCGGGGCGTAGGTTGATTCAAATGTATTTCCACAGTTATTTGAACATGTACGATAATACAACTTCATTGGGTTACGATATCCAAGTCGCTGATAATGTCGACAATTCGGACAATATCGAGGTAATGGCAATTTCTTTTGTCTATAGAATTGAAGTTCGTTTGGTACTATGCGAAAGGCTGTCGTACATTGATATTCTTGCTTACCATTATTAATACATCCAATGGTCTGATTTAAAATATCATCAGTTATTGTTGAAATTGAGTCATCAATATCGAGTGAATTTATTGTAATTGTATAATTTTTATTATCTGGTTCTTTCCATGGGTACCCCATTTCGAGTGCCTCCATTCGATTCTTTGGATAATTATCAAGGGCAACAGTTTCATTGTATCCAAATGGCGAAAATTCATATGGATAAAAATCTCCATATACATATGCTCTACCCTTACTATCTATATAGGGGTGCTCAATCATAGATGCACGCAATTTAAAAACTAATTCTAGGTATTCATCTTTCGTATATTGCTTATTAAAAATACAGTACTCAGCATTTTTAAGACCAACACAACCAAAACAATATGAACAACTACGACAATATAGTGAATACTCCATATTAGTCGAAGTAAAACACAACATACAACCTATGTGCTTATATGAATTACTACTCGATGCAGAAGACTCATAAACAAGTTCTCCTGTCATTATATATGCACAATCAAATACATCTTTTGATTTAATAATGCGTGCTGAATATCGAATATCTTCTGAACCATTAGAAACATCAAAAGATTTATATACATCTTTTGAATTTAATATAAAATCACCAGTCACATTTTGACTTGCAATAATATCGGCGTATTTATGAATTGCATTTTGGTGCAAAATATTAAATTCACTCTTTGCTTTTTCAAAACCAGAGTATGTTTCCAAATGTAATTCTTCAACTGCCTTTTCGTATTCTTCTTTAGATAATTTAACATTACGAAAAACATACTGCTTGTTTCGAAGATTTGAAGATAAACAGCAATTTTGACAATTCGTACAGTCATACAAAAAATATGAATCAATGCATGAATGCGATGCAAGCAAGAAATGTGAATTATAGTTTTTATTAGATAAAATATTCCACGAGCATTGATCTAAATCATAACTTGCAAATGAATCCATAGTATTTCGTGATCTATCTATACCTTCTACATACATAACATCTTCACAATCAATAACAGAGTATGCGAGATATGCATTTTTACAATTCACAACTGAATTCCCATAATCACTATTTACTACAGTTCCTAATCTGTATTGATAAATACGTGGTTGCTTGCGAATCAGTTCATATATTTGATTAAAAATAGGCATAGTCCAATCAATTTCTTTTGCATACTTAAATTGATTCCAATCATCACCATTGAAACATTCTATACAATATACGGGGACACCGTCATCTTTGTACATAGAAATAATAGTCTTACTACAAAGACCACACTCTCTTTTGTAGAGTGATCGGTTATTACGCCATAGAAAACGCCTTGTCATTCTACACTCCGGACAAAATGTCGGTGGTGGAACTTTTATTTTGTCATAAAATACAAAATCGTCTGATTCGATATTGAAATCATTTTTACAGTTTTGACATTGACGATTTTCATTTTTCATAAAAATTATTTTATAAAATATCTCTTTAGTTCTTCTATGTCGTCAAAGTGAGTTTTGACTCCATTGATTTCTTGGTATTTCTCATGACCTTTTCCAGCAATCAATATATAGTCGCCTCCTTGCGAAAGTTCACAAGCTTTTTTAATTGCCTCGTGCCTATTAGAAATTATAAATACCTCCTTTCGCAAGAACGGTTCTTGCGAAAGATAATCATCTGGTAATCCTTTTTGCATATCTTCGAGGATTGCGTTGGGGTCTTCAGTTCGTGGATTGTCAGAAGTTAGAACAAGAATATCACTCATGTCATAACCAATTC
>JAIOQC010000098.1 GCA_021413565.1 Candidatus Nomurabacteria bacterium | reverse complement strand
GGGTGGAGGTTCAAGTCCTCTCTCGCGCACCATTACAAAAAGTACAAGGCAATGTCTTGTACTTTTTATATTTTTTATATATAAAAAGTAATCCACTAAAATATTTGATATTTATCTATGAATTTTAAATCAAGATGGTATACTATATATAATATGATTACTGAAGATTTGGTTTCTTATATACAATCACAGGTCAAGAAAAATATTCAAAAAGATATGATTGTTTTTCGTCTTACTCAAGCTGGTTGGCGTGAAGAAGATATTGAAGAAGCTTTTGCAAAAATAAATGGTCCTGTTGCTACAACTATTTCAACACCAGTTATTACTGCAATGTCTACTCCACCAATTACCTCAGAGCCTCCTGTAATAGAAGCACCCAAGGTCTGGGTTCCTAAATCTAATAAGCCTGGTTTTAGTAGTATTTCAAATGTTCCAGAGGTACAACCACTTGAGATACCATCACAAAATCTTAATATTGGAACAATAAATCCTAACCCAGTTATAGCAGAAGAACCTAAAATTTGGATTCCAAAATCTTTGGATTCTTCTTTGGATAGTAAGAAAATATTTATACCAGAAATTCAACCAGTTGAAATACCTGCGCAAAATATTGCGAGTGTAGTAAAACCTGAGACGATTAAAATCCAAGAGCCTGTTATTGTATCGCAACAATCAAATCCTCCTATTATGCAGGAACCAT
Source organism: Candidatus Nomurabacteria bacterium (assembly GCA_021413565.1). Lineage (GTDB taxonomy): Bacteria > Patescibacteriota > Minisyncoccia > Phycocordibacterales > UBA9973 > UBA8515. The sequence goes on along the minus strand of JAIOQC010000098.1, from coordinate 4,177 downwards.
CTTTTCTGGAGAAAAAAATCTCAGATCCAGTTGCATCTTCTTTGTCTGTGTCACCAGCCATGTCCACTGTTTCTCTAATTCCAGATTTAACAAATGAACCCCTTATACCTAAGGAAGTTTCACCATCTGTCGCTTCAAGTGTTTGGCAAACAACAGTTCCATCTGAACCTAGCACACTAGCAAAAGCTCAAGCAGAAACATTCTCCAACAAAGCAATGATTTCTTCATACCAACAAGATTCTCTTTCTGCCAATAAAGTTGAAGAGCAATTTCAAAAACCAAATAAGACTTTCAAGAAAATTCTTGTTGTTCTCTTGATTGTATTAGTTGCTTCGGGTGGAGTGTTTGCATTTATGAATGGTTATATAAAAATACCAACATCCATTATTAAAAAAGATCCAAAGAGTTTAGTATTGAATGGAGCATTTTCTTTGAAAAATTTAAAGTCATATAAATCTCAAACTGAAATTAATATATCTATTCCATCTTTTGCGAATATCACAAATGGATTAGTTAGTGGAGATTCAGTGCGGTCAATAGATGTTGAGTCAGTTTCATTAACCACAAATGGTCAAGTGATAAATGGGGGATTAATGACACCCACACTTTATTCATACAAAGGAACTATAAAGAGTTCTTTATTAAAGGATGAAATTACAACGAGCGTTGTTTATAATGGCTCAACTTCTTATGTGCAAATTCCACGTCTAAATGAATTACTAGGAGTTGATGCTCCAGCAGAAACTACTGTTGCGGTTGCTAATGGTCAATTTGGTTTAATTATCCCAGAACTTTCTATGAATATACAAAAATTAATAAAGAAAGTAGATGTGTATGAAATAATACCCAAAGGTATGCCTACTTTTGTCAAAGAAGATTCAGTCACTGCTGTTCGAGATTTTATTGCCAATACTACTGTAATTGAAAAAGAAAATGAAAATATCAAAGGCACAGATACATATCATTATTCATTGCAGGCTCAAGGTGCAGTTACTAAAAAGATGTTGACTGATTTGTTAGATATTTTTGTAATTTCACTTTCCCCAGAGATGAAAGCAAATGTTGATGAGGGTTTGGGTGCTGTGAAGTTGGATTCATTTGATATTTGGATTGGCAAGAATGATAATAAAGTTCATCAATATCAATTTGTTCTTTCCGCACCACTTTCAAAGGTTATTGCTCTTGATGACAAGGGGATTGCTGGTAAACAAGTTTCAATTTCTTTTAAAAATACCTTGTATGACTTTGATGTTGTAAATAGTATAATTTTACCAACTCAAGCAATCTCTATGCCTGACTTCGTTAAAAATGTTAGAGACAATAAGATTAAAAATATTATTACTGCTTTTGTTCCTGCTGCTAAAAGTTTATCTAATGCTGAAGGTGGATATGGCAAGAAAACAAATATAGCTGGTAGTTGCGTGAATCCTACAGTTGGCTCACTTTTTTCTCCACTTGGACATATTAAAGGAGCTGATTCTCAAGTATCTTCTATTGCTCATTTAATGAATGAATTCTTGATTTCTACAAATGGTCTAGGGTCATGTTATTCAAGTCCATCTGCTTGGGCAATATCTTCACCAATGCAAAGTGACCCAGCAACACACTACTGTGCTGATAGTACAGGTAATACGATGATTTTGTCATCTTCAATTTCTGGAACAATTTGTAAATAATTATGCAAATAATATTAATTATACTTATAAGTCTCTGTGGTCTTGTTGGTTTTCTACTTGCGTCATATATACATAGAAAGAAGAAAAGTAAGAAAAAGCTCATTTGTCCAATGCGTTCAAACTGCGACACAGTCATTCATTCTGATTATTCAAAAATAATTGGTATTCCTGTTGAGATTCTTGGGATGATATATTATGTTTTCATATCTTTGGTTTATGGTGTTATCTTTATTTTGAGCCTGTGGTCTGTGCCGATCGCTATTGTGTTGTTGGGTGTTAGTATGTGCTCAGTATTCTTTTCTTTGTATCTTGTTTCTCTGCAGGCTCTTATTATTCGTCAATGGTGTGTATGGTGTATGTGTTCTGCTGGCATATCTATTCTGATACTCTTTTTTTCATATATACATTTTTCCCTTTATTAATCTTTGATTTATAAGTATTTTTCTGGTATAACTACAACTAGGTTTCTGGCATGGGGATTATGGTGTAACGGTTAACACTGAGGTTTGTGGAACCTTCGATCTGGGTTCGATTCCCAGTAGTCCCCCAATTAAAAACCCCCGAAAGGGGTGTTTTTAATTGGGGGACTAAGCATGTGGCCTGCGCCACATGCGTCTGGGAGTCGAAAACCTTTTCCATGTGAGTGTACTCACGAACGGAAAAGGTGTACTGAACCTGTAAGGTTCGATAAGCGTACTCGCGGTCCCAGTAGTTGTTAGACCCTTTAGGGTCTTTTTTTTGTTTGGGGGACTAAGCAAGCCAACTGCTTGGCTTGCGTCTGGGAATCGAAGACCTTTTCGTTATGAACCAAGGTTTACCTTGGCTTCATCGAAAAGGTGTACTGAATCTGTAAGATTCGATAAGCGTACTCGCGGTCCCAGCCCTCTACTCCCCGAAAGGGGGTGTTTTTAATTGGGATGACATATTTTTATGTTAAAATTAAAAAATGCAGAAAATTATATCACCATGGGCTATCAATACATCAGAAATTCTTATAAACTTAAAAACCGCACATACTGGTATTACCGAAAAAGAAGCAGAGATTCGTTTGGCTCAATACGGGGATAACACTTTTCATAATAAAGAAAAAAAGAGTATTGTTTCAATTTTCTTAAAACAATTTGCTAGCCCTCTTATTTTTCTCTTAATGGCTGCTGCAATTTTAACCAGCATTTTGAACGAATGGATTGATACTGGAGTCATTGCTTTTGCTGTACTTCTGAATGTTTTTCTTGGTTTTTATCACGAATTTCATGCTGAAAATACTCTCGACAAGTTAACTACATATATTAAAGACCGAACTCGTATTATTCGTAATGGCAAAGAACAAGAAATTGACTCCACTCTCATTGTTGTAGGTGATATTTTGAAACTTTCTTATGGTTCACGCATACCCGCGGACGCTCGTATATTAACTGTAAATAATTTCCAAGTAGATGAATCTATTTTAACAGGTGAATCGATTGCTGTTGAAAAACAGATAGATGAAGTTCAGGCTGACGGAATGGTTGCTGATAGGAAAAATATTGCACATGCTGGAACTTTAGTTGTACAAGGTTATGCCACTGCGGTTGTTTATGCAACAGGGGACTCAACAGAGATTGGTAAAATAGCTGGTATTGTCTCAGGTACTCAGAGGTCTCAAACCCCACTTCAAAAGGGAATTGTAAATTTAGCATGGTTCGTTTTTGTTATTGTTATTATTGTGGTTATTGGTATTTTGGCCTTAGGGATTATGCGTGGCGAGCCTATTCTTTCTATGTTGATTCTTTCTTCTGCTGTGGCTGTTGGGGCTGTGCCTGAATCTTTGCCGATTACTCTGACGGTTATTTTAGCAATTGGTGCTCTGCGTATTGCTCGTAAAAAAGGAATTGTTCGCAAACTTTCTGCAGCAGAAACATTGGGTTCTACAACTCTTATAATGACAGACAAGACCGGCACATTAACACTTGCTGATATGCAACTTGTAGGAATACATACAACTGATTCATTAATCCAAAATGATATAGGGTATAAAGATGATGGTAATTTGTCTGATAATCAGAAAAATTTACTTGAATTATCATTATCTAATATTGATGTATCTGTTGAAAATCAAGAAGAAGATAAAATAAATTGGACTTTTCTCGGTAGACCTTTTGAGGTAAATATTGCAAAGGCTTGTCGTAAATACAATATTTCTCTTGAACCATTACTATCTCTTTCTTCTTCTTTGGTTATACCATTTAACTCAACAAATAAATTTTCTGTTTCAGAAAGAAATGGAGTTTATACAGTTATGGGTGCCCCAGATATTCTAATGAAAAGATCCAATATTTCAAAAGAAAAATTCGCTCATCTTGAGCAGTGGATTGAGAAAATAAGTATGGATGGCAAGAGACTCATAGGTATTGCAACATTTACTAAAAAAGATACAAATAAGCACCTGTCTGTTGACGAAATCGTGGATATTGATTTTGCTGGTATGTTGGTATTTTATGATCCAATACGACCTGAAGTTC
>JAIOQC010000093.1 GCA_021413565.1 Candidatus Nomurabacteria bacterium | reverse complement strand
TTTCTTTTTTGCCAAATTCAACATTTCTTTTCGCAGATTAATTACATTCTTTTTCTTTTTACCTTCTAAGAAAAGTTTCAAGGTGGCAATATTCTTCTTGTACGCTGTGCGGATTTCGACGCTTCCCGTATCAGGAGTCAGCCCGAGTTGTCGATAGAATTCAAAATTATCACGCTTTGAAGATTGGTCATCAATATATGGGAAAATCCGACGAATTATTTTCATAGCAGAACGAAGTTGTAATCCATTAGTAAATGGACCGTATGTCGCTTGATATTTTACATCAGTGACTTCTTTTAGAACATTGCGTCCACGAATAACAAGAACTTTAGGTAATTCTTCTTTTGTTATACAAACATAATTAAAACTTTTATTATCTTTTTCTTTGGTGTTATATCTGGGCTGATGCTTCTTTATGAGTTCTGCTTCTAGAATCAGAGCCTCTAGTACACTGTCAGTCATTTGATACTCAAGACTAGTTGCCACAACAGTCATATCTAAAATAATTGGGCCACGCGTAACAATCAAATCACTAGAAAAATAACTCTTTGTTCTGTCGCGCAAAGAAGTAGCCTTGCCGATATACAAGATTTCTTTACCTTTTTTGAAAAAGTAGACTCCCGGATTGTTGGGCAATTTGAGTTTTGTGAGATAAGACAATTTCATATCTTGATATAAAAATTATTTCCTCTTCAGCACTTTTTTTAAATACTTTCCAGTATGAGAGCCTGGAGTATTTGCAACTTCTTCTGGTGTTCCACGAGCAATAATCTTACCACCACCGACACCACCTTCAGGTCCAATATCAATAATATAATCAGATGCTTTAATGATATCCATACTGTGTTCAATTAAGACAACAGTATTACCCTTATCCACAAGTTTGTTGAGCACTTCTAGTAGTTTCGCGACATCATCATAGTGCAAACCAACAGTTGGCTCATCAAGCAAATAAATAGTTTTTTCTAAATGAGGACGATACAATTCAGATGAAATTTTCACACGCTGAGCTTCCCCACCAGAAAGTGTTGTAGCGGATTGACCAAGTGCAACATAACCTAAACCAACATCCATCAAAGTCTTTAGTCTATCGTACACATTTGGAATATCTTCAAAGAAAATAATTGCTTCTTCAACAGTCATTTTCAAAACTTCATAAATATTTTTCTTATTGAATTTAACTGTCAGAGTCTCTTTATCGAATCGCTTGCCATTGCAGACATCACAAGTAACATAGACTGTCGGCAAGAAATGCATTTCGACAGCAATCTGACCATTACCTTCGCAAGCCTCGCAACGCCCACCTTTAACATTGAAAGAGAAACGATTTGATTTCCAACCACGCAAACGAGCATCATCAGTTGTCGCAAATAAATCACGAATATGTGTAAACGCACCAGTGTATGTGGCAATATTCGAACGAGGAGTACGACCAATAGCAGACTGGTCTATTAGAATTGCACGAGATAAATATTCTGTTCCAGTGAATGATGCACAATTATAAATCTTGGCGGTGCGGAATTTGCGGTCATATCGTCCTTGGAGATTCTTATGTAGAATCTCATACATAAATGAACTTTTACCAGAACCAGACACTCCAGTAATAGTCACCAACTTACCAAGTGGAACTTCAGCATTTAAGTTTTCAATA
>JAIOQC010000090.1 GCA_021413565.1 Candidatus Nomurabacteria bacterium | reverse complement strand
ATCGTATCCTTCGTATATAGTAATCGCCTCCCCTGTTGAATTCTCAGTAAATAAGTTTTTTACAACTCTGTATTGATTCTTTACTATGACACTGTTTGCGGCTTCAATAATATTTTTTGTTGAACGATAATTTTGTTCAAGTAATATTATTTTTGCACTTGGATAATCCTTTTCAAAATGAAGCATATTTTTAATATTAGCCCCACGCCAACTATAAATATTCTGATCAGTATCACCCACTACACAAATATTCTCACTAGAACCAACTAAAAGTTTGGTTAGTTCGTATTGGACTTCATTGGTGTCTTGGTATTCATCAATATGAATATACTGCCATCGTTGCTGGTAAGACATTTTTACTTCCGGATATTTTTTTAATATCAAAACAGTTTCTAATAACAAATCATCAAAATCCAGAGTCTTTTGTTCTTTTAGGGCTCTTTCGTAGTCACGCCATAAAACTGCCACAATACTCTGCAAGGCACTATTTGCATTTTGACTAAAAGCGTCGACAGTAACGAAATCTCCTTTTGAGCGAGATATGATACTTTTTATTTTGCGTGGTTCATATTGCTTTGGGTCTATATCACGCATTTTCATCGCATCTTTGATGATAACGAGTGCATCATGTTCATCAGCAATGCCGAAATGCTTGGTTAGTCCTATTAAATGAGCATTTTCTTTTATAATATGGACTCCAAGAGCATGAAACGTGGAAACAAAAGGCACACCACTAACCTTATTTTGATTAATAGTGTCATGACTACCATGAATAGGCTCATTTAATAGAGTATATACTCTGTCACGCATTTCTTTGGCTGCTTTGTTGGTGAAAGTTACTGCAAGGATTGAAGATGGATTAACACCATTGTGGATTAGATTGATGATTCTATGGGTAATTGTCTTAGTTTTACCTGCACCTGCACCTGCAACAATTAAAAGAGGCCCTTCTGTGTATAAGACGGCTTCTTTTTGTTTGTCATTTAGAGATTTTAGATGTTCCATAAAACACAATTGTAGCACAAAAGAAAAACTCACATAAATATGTGAGTTTTTCTATCTTATTTACCAATTTCGCTCATTATGTCCGCACTTTCAGTTCTTAATTTTTCTGCTTCCTCAGCTGCTATGGTTTCTATGTTTGGAACTTTTGAAGCAAGGAATGTGAACATCATTTCTGGGTCAGGATTTTTCTCGATTAACTTTTCGAATTCATCCTTGTCTTCCTCTTTCATAATATCAAGAGCACGCATTATGATTTCTTGGTAAACAATCGCACCCAACTTCTCCATTGCTTCTTTTTGTTGTTCGACTGGTAAGGCATTGATTCCTAGAGTTGTGACTATGTTGCTATTTATTGTATTGAACATATTTTATTTTGTTAATTAATATTAATATCCTCTTGGATTGTGAGTCCATCTATTTAAATTACCACTACCGTACTTATTGTCTTGGTCAACTATATTCCCCATAATAATTCTAAGAGCATTACCAAGTATTTTACCTTTGCGTAATTCTAAGCCATTATTAAATACATTGTAATTCGGATAAATATTACGCATCCCATCAGTTTTGTAAAGTTCAGCCCTAGGTGCAATATTACCACGCGGTATTTTAATTGTTCGTGTTCCGTATCTATCGTCATAATCTGCTCCTCTGATATTTACATTTTCTTTGTTTAGGATATGTATTTTGTCACTTGAAAATGCTTCTGGTTTGATTACAAACAAAGTACCGTCATTTGTTTGGTGCACTTTTTCTGTAATACGCTTTACATATTTTTCTATTGTTTCATTGTCGAATGGTTTTGAATTCATTTCAACAAGTTTCTTGAAAGTATCTTGATTTATATGTGGATTACTATTAGTTGTATCGTATTCTACGGATTTTGTATAAACCTCGGTTAATTTGTTTAAGGCTTGTTTGTTAACAAACTCATGATTCTCATTTAGTATACCCGCTTTCATAAGCAACTGTAATTGTTCTTGTGATACTTTGCTCTCGTCTGCAGTCATTGCTTCATCAAAATTGAATAAATATTTTGCTGGAATTTTCTCAACTGTTGGCCAAATAGGTTGGTCACGGAAGTAAGTCATATTGGCCCCTTGTATATTTTTATTTTCTATTGAGTCATGAATAATTCCCTCTTCGCCAGTGCCGAAAAGTTTCTGTAATTGAGTTTCTTTTTCGTACTCAGCATAATCTTCAAATTTTAGTTCTTTATTTTTGAATAAATTATCACTGTAATTATTCCAGTTTTCATGGCTCATATTCTGGATACTTTCTGTGTCTGGCTTTTCTATATCAATTATATTTTCACGACCAAAAGTATCTAAAACATCACCTTTGTCTTTGAGTCCATCTAGAATTTTTACAGTTTCAATTTCACCTATGGATTCTGTGTGTATATTTTTCAAATCCGTATTTTCAATATTTGAGCCGATGTTGTGTGTTGGGATTTTTATTTTCTGCTCGAATACCGCCCTATCTGTCATTGGAACTTTTGTTGTCCAACTATTTTCATCATTATATAATTCTTGAGATTCTTGCGTGCCATAAGTATTATATTCACCTTTTAATGGAGAAATTGCACCCATTGAATAACCAGTGTTTTCTATTGAACCATTTGTCATTCCATTAGAATTAGAATCTGTGAGTTTTATTGTCTCAGAAGCATCTACCTTTGGTATTTTTGCTGTACTTACTGTTGTAGCATCTGGGTTAGTTACTATTGGTGTAGTTAATGTTTCTCCTGGGTTAACTTGAGGTGGTAGAGTTTGTTCACTTACAATATCACCTCCTGGGTTAACTTGAGGTGGTAGAGCATATTTATCTTCTAATTTAGGTTCTATGGTAATTTTAGGTTTGCTAGGGAGTTCTTTCAAATTGTCATTTGGAATCTTGGAATGATTCTCGTTGAATTTAGTATCGTCAAACTTGTCTGCTTCTACTTCAGGAGCACTTGTTCCCCTTACTGTTTCTCTAGGTTCATAATCCTTATAAATATCTTTAGGACCTATGTTAGTCTTAATTCTCCAATCATCACCCATCTCTACACCAGCAGTATTTGTTCCACCACCTACTTCTCCAGGAACATAATCCTTATAAATATCTTTAGGACCTATGTTAGTCTTAATTCTCCAGTCTTTAATTGTGGATTTATCAATAGTTTGATCATTAATAACATTGTCAGAGGTAGCTATATGATTTATTTCAGCATTTGCCAATGAACCTAATCCACCAGCAATAGCAATACCCACTCCCATTTTAAGAAGTGCACGATTTCTCTCTCTTTTTTTGCGTTGTTCTTCAAGAGTATTGTAATTACTTTCGTATTCTTCAAGAGTAATTAAGTCTGAGCCAAACTTCTTCTCTAATTCTACTTTTTGCAAATCTTGTTCTTCTTTAAATTGAGCATCTTTATTCCTGTTCACCCAATCAATTCCTTTGACTGCATGGGCACTCACTGTCCCCATTGCCACACTTTTTGCAAATTTTATTGTAGCCAATCCAGCAAGACCATAACCAGCAATAATCGGAGCAGCACTTGCTCCAACTGCTGCGACAGGTAAGAATAATATTGTACTAATGGCTATTCTTTTCCAAGGAGGTTTAATACTGGTGTATGCATTTAAAAGTCTTTTCCATGCTGCTGGTTTAATAGGTGAACCCTCAGTTTTTGCATCTATTAGTTTCTGACGTTCATCAATAATTGTCTTTGCAAGTATTTCAGTCGCTTTGTATTGAGTAAGTGCTTGCTTTAGATCATCACCCGAAAGACCTGCTTTTTCAAGTTCTTTCTTTTTCGTCTCATACATTTCATTTCCTAAGGCTATACGAGCTTGGTCGTACTCTTGTTTTGATTTTCTGTATTCATCAGTGAAGAATTTTTCCTCCTTGTTGTGATTTTCAGGTTGATTTTTATTTAAAAAAGATTTTGCGCCTGCCAAGATGTTCAATGCCTTTTCTTTGGCTTTTTGAATTGCACCTTGCTTCTTCATCTCACCTCTAATATTTCTATATTCAGAAATGAAATTTTCACGAGCAATGTTTAGTAAATTCTCTGTTTTGTTTTCTAAAACATCCTTGTCACTACCTACACCCAAATCCTTAAGCCTTTCAGATGCTTCAAAATTTTGCCTTTTTATGTCGTTGAGTTCGTTTTTTAACTCATCGATTTCTTTTTGTGTAGTTTGTGGTTTTGTTTCCATGGATATTTATTTTTCTTTATTAAATTCTTCTTTTAGTTTCTCTGCATATATTTCTGAAACTTTTTCAAATTGAGCAAATGCTCCTGTATATCCACTTAGATCGTCTGATATTATTGTACCATCTGGACCCACTATTTTATACATACCTTCCTCTGAGCGAATATCTACTCCTTTCTCTGTTTTAATTTTCTCTATGTTTTTGATTATTAGTAAAAAACCAAGATTATTGAAAATAAAGAATCCTTCCTCGCCTATTTTTTGTAGTGATGTGAATGCAATATAGGCAATTCCATCTTTTGAAGTTGTTTTAATGTTAGAAAAATAATAAGTTTCTGTTGTATTATTTTTAATTACTTTAATAATATATGTATATGTGATTTTGTTGGCATCATAATATACAAAAGTCCTTTATTCAATATAAGATTGTATTTTTT